>RPPD01000124.1 GCA_003818675.1 Spirochaetaceae bacterium | reverse complement strand
CGGGGCAAAAGCAGGTGATATCGTTGCCGAGCAACAGGCGAGCTTCAAGTGCCCGCCTTTGCTTGAGGCCGCTAACCGCGACTACCCGGAGCTTAACAAAAAATGGCAGGGTGCGCTTGAGGGTGCGCAAAAAAAGACTGAAGGACTTGAGCCTTCCCTTAAAGCTGTCGCAGACATCAAAGTGGCAAATATAAAAACACTCGCTGATGCGCAAAAAGCCCTTACCGCGCTTGACACCGCACAGAAACAGGTAGCTCAGGCAGACAAGGAAGTAAAGACCGTCTATACAGATTTCCAGAAGGACTACGCACGAGTGCAGGATGACCGTAAAAAGATAGATGCGGCCATGACCGCGGATTACAAATTCCTTGACTCATTCGCCTTTGGATCTCCTGGTTCCGGAAGCAGTTCATTTTCCGGCGCCATGATAGACAAGCTTGCGCGAGAATACTCAGGCGATCTCTACGGCCTGGTGATGCAGGGACTCTCCTACAGGAGCATGCTCATGCCCACAGGACAGCCAAAACCTGAAAAGGAAAAAGAAACGCCGCCTGAAAAGAAGTACGGATATTTTGTCCGCTACCCTGGCGTGTCGTTTCCAAAGTTCTGGCTTCGCAACCTGAAATTTTCAATTGGCCGCCTCGCGGCAGATTTTCAGCGCGGACTCCTGGCAGATCTTTCAAGTGATCCGGATCTCACGGGCAAACCTACGGTCTTTGAATACGAAGGCAAGACAGGCGCCCAGCGCATTTTGGTCACAGGCAGCATTGATGGAAGGAAAGCCGCAACAGTGCTCTTGCGCGGAAATGCAAAAATATCCGGCTTCCCGTACACAATTGAATCCGGGCTTGAGATGCTCAATATAAAAAAGATTTCAGGTACTGCAAGCATTGATTTTTCATTTTCAGTGGCACCAGACGGCAGGACAACCGGCTCAGTCAGTATGGAGCTTTCAGGACTCACAATCACGAAGGGAGACAATCCTTCGGAACTCACAAACCGCGCCATCCAGGCACTGCAGCGAACGGGCAGACTCTCGCTTGGCGGAAGTTTTGTGTACAAAGACAGCCAGATCACGGATTTTTCCTTCAAGAGCAATGTCGGGGATATTCTTCAGGCAGCGCTTGACCAGGCCATGGGAGAACTTGTGGGTGTCGCCAAGGAGAGACTCCGCGCGGAGTATGACAAGCTTGTCAAAGACTCGCTTGGCGACTATGCAAAATATGGATCAGATTTTAATTCCATCACAAAGGGATTTGACGGGAGCATGAAGGACCTCACGGGATTTGACTCGGTCATAGAAAAAAAGCAGGCCGAGGTCATGGCCCAGATGAGCAAGCTCTCCGGAGGCGCTGGTGGGGATATGGACAAACTCCGCCGCCAGTTTGGATTCTGACGCGGCATTATGACAGGCACAAATGGAACTCTTTGAGAAAGCACCGCATGGCTCCAATGACCCGCGCAGTGCATATGAACCACTCGCCTCGCGCATGCGGCCCAGGACAATTGAAGAATACGCTGGCCAGGAGCACATCCTGGGACCGGGCCGGCTTTTACGCAGGGCCATACAGCGGGACCAGCTCTCGTCACTCATTTTCTGGGGACCGCCAGGCACGGGCAAGACAACCCTTGCAAGGGTTATTGCCAACACCACAAAAAGCCATTTCTCCACATTAAACGCGGTGCTCTCAGGCGTAGCCGAGATCAGAACCATGGTCGCCGAGGCACAGGAACGCAGGGCGTTTCACGACGAGAAGACCATCCTGTTTGTTGACGAAGTCCATCGCTGGAACAAGAGTCAGCAGGACGCACTGTTGCCCTGGGTTGAAAACGGTACGGTGATATTAATCGGTGCCACCACACAGAATCCATACTTTGAAGTCAACTCCGCACTGGTATCGCGCTCGCGCATTTTCCAGCTTCTCCCGCTTACTCAAAGAGACATGGATAAAATTGCTGCGAGTGCAATCTCTGATCCCATCCGCGGTTATGGAAATTTCAAGGTTACAATAGACAAGGAAGCGCTCGCACACCTTGTTAAAATTGCGGACGGAGACGCGAGGAGCCTTTTAAACGCGATTGAACTGGCGGTTGAAACAACGCCTGACAGGTTTCCGCCTGCTCCCGGAGAAAAAATCCATGTCACGCTTGCAGCCGCGGAAGAGAGCATACAGAAAAAAGCCCTGCTCTACGACCGTGACGGCGACGCTCATTTTGATACAATAAGCGCCTATATAAAGTCCCTCAGGGGCTCAGATCCCGATGCCGCTTTTTACTGGCTTGCAAGAATGGTCGCCGCCGGAGAGGACCCCAGGTTCATCTTCCGCCGAATGTTGATCTTTGCATGCGAGGACGTGGGCATGGCGGATCCGCAGGCCCTTGTCTATGTGCAGGCGGCGGCAAGCGTGTTTGACCGCATCGGGCTTCCAGAAGGACGCTACCATCTTGCAAGTGCAACACTGTACCTGGCCACTGCACCCAAATCCAACTCTGTCATGGGATTCTTTGACGCATTGGCCCAGGTTGAAATGGAAAAGCAGGAGGAAGTGCCCCGCCACCTGAAGGATGCAAGCCGCGACAAGGAAGGATTCGGCCACGGCGAAGGATACATGTACCCCCATGCCTACGCAGACCACTGGGTCGCACAGCAGTATCTGCCCCAGGGACTTGCGGGAAAACTCTTCTATCAGCCAGGCAAAATCGGGTATGAAAAGCAAATAGCAGAATCAGTCGCGCGAAGGCGAGAGGAACAGCTGGAGGCAACTGCCGGCACCATGTCGCCCGAGATCCTTTCATTTTCCCCATCAGACAAGGGTCGGGAGCTCTGGTTGATGCGTGCAGCAGGAACTTTGAGCCTTCAGGCCAAAGAAATACGGGACCGCATTTTTGCATTGCTCAAACCCGCGCGGCACTCACGCGTGCTTGACTGCAATTCAGGCCGGGGGCTTTTACTCTGGGAGGCTCTGCGCTCCTGCCCTGAAGGAGCTGTTACAGGACTTGTCCTGCAGGAAAGTGATGCCCTGATCATTTCGCATTACGCAGGACAGATGGACGAACTCTCGCGGCCCTTTATCCTCCGCGCTTCAATAGATTCAATTTCACCGGATTCCCTTGCCAATGCAAATGCACCTGGTGTTTATGATTTTGCTGTCGGAAGAAATGTCTTTTGCACAGTTCAAGACAGGATAAAGGCTGTTTGTAACCTCTGCCGGCTTTTATCTGACAAGGCAGGCTTTGCTTTTGCCGAGATGCTTAAAAAAGAATCAGACATGCTTTCATCCGCAGTTCTCTTGCTCTGGAAAGAGGGTGGCCAGATACTCCTGGAAGCTGAGGAAGATATTTTACAGCCGGAAAACTCCCTCAATACAGGGACCGAACCGCAATCTGCACAATCGCTTTCCGCGCTGTTTGACGCAAACGGTCTATCCGTGGAAACCAGTGATGTAAAAAGCTTTGAAAACCGTGTGACTGTTACGGAAAAACTGATTGACAGATGGCTTGATGCGAACGCACAGCAGCGTTCCTATGGCAACGTGCTTTTAAAAAAGCTTGGACCTGATGGATTCACCGAGTTCAGGAAGAGCCTGATTCACCTTCTTTGTGGCCGTTCCGGCCACTTGGCCAACTCCACCAGTTCCGCTACCGAGATAATCCTCAAGACCGCTGTGGTTTTTTTAGGCGGGAAGAAGCGGGGCTGACTGTCTTAATGAAAATCACAAGATAAGTGATCGACGATATAAGCAAAAATAAAAGCCCTGCGGCAAAAAGACCCCACGTGATATATGGAAAGTCTTCAATTATCAGTAAAATTACCGTGAGCATGAGAAATGTTGTGGAGAGCTTGCCCCAGATATTTGACTCGATGATCATGTTCCTTGTCTTCTTGATGTAAAGCCCTGCAACAAGAATCACCAGATCACGGACAAGTATGATTGCCACCAGCCACCATGGCACGCCCCTGTAGAATATAAGCGCAATAAAAAGAACGGCAACCAGCACTTTGTCTCCGAGCGGATCCAGAATCCTGCCAAGCTCACTCTTCTGGTCCAGTTTCCTTGCGAGTATTCCGTCAAAGAGATCTGTCAAGAAAAGCATGCCAAGGAAGACAATGCATATGAGCTTGCCCTCCATGCCCGGGATCTGAAAAAGATAAAACGCTGCAGGTGCAAGGACAATCCGAGAGAGGGAAAGCAGATTTGGAACCTTGAGGATGTCAGAACGAAAGCTCATATATTTTCTCCTTTTATTTCCGCTTTAAATGCGGGATCCCCGGCGCAAAAACGCGCGAGTCGTGTCCAGGTTGCGACATCCAGTTCCTCGGCCCTGGCCTTTTCAGAAATACTGTTTTCTCTAAAAAAAGCGCAAAGCCTTTCCTTCAAAGAATCATCTACTGCAGCTCCTGCAAGCAGGTTCCTCAACAACATTTTCCTGCGGGAGGAAAAACCGGACCGCAGGATCTTTGTGAAAATGCCTGCATATTCTCCATCAGGAGCATCCTTGCACGGAATCATGGAAATCACTGTGGAGACAACCTCTGGCTCCGGATAGAAGGAACCTCCCGAGAGGTCTCCGGAGCCCTTGATGTCAAAATATGCCTGGCAGAAAACTGAAAACGAGGAATAGTTTTTTGATCCTGGTCTGGCGCAAATCCTCTGCGCAAGCTCCTTTTGAACTGTAAATATCATGACCCTGGGTTTTATCCCCTGCTCTATTATCGTGCTTATGATTTTTGATGCAGAGCTGTATGGCAAATTGCCCAAAATAGAGCCAGGCTTTCCAAATTCTGCAACAGTATCCGCAAAACGCGTGATTGCATCGCCATCCCTTACCACAAGGTTTTGCGCGCTGCCAAGCAGGGAAAGCAGCGCACGTATCATCCCGTAATCTATTTCAAAGGCAATCACCCTCCCTGCGCGCTCAAGAAGGAGAGTTGTCATGGCCCCAAGTCCTGGCCCGATTTCCCAGACTGTATCGGAAGCAGAAGAACCGATCAGGTCAGCAATGCGAAGGCGGGCACTCCTGTTTATGAGAAAGTTCTGTCCCCACCGCTTCTTTAAGGCCAGGCCATGCGATTCAAGAAGCTTTCGTATTTCCTTTGGGCTGTCGTAATTCATTGATAATTTTTCCTGGTATCCTGCTTGCCAACATAATACAGATAATTGCCGAGGGAATCCAGTACCAGTTTTCCCATTTGATGACAACACCAGGTGCCTGAGCGAAAAACTGCGCAACGCTGCCTATCATGTCATATAGAAAATCCATGATAAAGCCGCAGATAAACTGGATAGCGGGTACTGGAACAAGCGAGATCGGCAGGAGCAGAAGTCCTGCCCAGAAGAATATAGTGACCATGGGTATGAGAAAAAGCGATGCAACTATCCCTGACGGATACCATGCACCAAAAGCAGAAAAGACGAGCGGCAGAGTGAAAACCTGTGCCGATAGCGTCATTGAAACCAGGGCGCGGATTTTAGACGGAAGCCACGGTATCAGACAGGAGTCAATTCTTTTGCCCAAAATCAGAATACCTGCCAGCGCTGCATATGAAAGCTGGAATGACAGGGTCTTAACATCAGCGGGAGCGACCAGCAGCATGATACAGGCACTTGCGGCAAGCACATCCAGGGCTCTTGTTTCGCGGGATAAAAGATAACAAATGCCGCCAATTGCAACCATGAGCACAGCGCGCACGAGCGACGGCGAGGGACCTGCAAGGAAAAGATAGAACACAGCAATCACAACACTGATGATAACCTTGATCCTTTTGTCCGCAAGCGGATAAAGGAGGAACATGACAAGAAACACAACCATGCCCACATTCAGTCCTGAAAGTGCCAGCAAATGCAGGCTCCCTGTTTTCAGAAATGATTCGCGCAAGGAGAAATCCAGGTCTGTCCTTATCCCCAGAAACAGCGCCTTGAAAAATCCTGGAGCACGATCTCCCAAAAGGCTAATTTTTGCAGACAATTCCTGCAGTATCTGTTTTCTGATCAAAAAAAGGGGATTTGTCATCCCAAGCAGAGTGATATCCCTGCCCTTTGCAAACGAGATGAACGATGCGCCCGCGTCATCCTGCGCAGGTGAAAGTCCGGCCTTAATCGCAATCCGGTCTCCTGCGACCATTGCCTGTGTGTCTTTGGCAATAACAAGTACGGTTCCGCATGCGGATGTTGTAATATCCTGCTCATTGCTTGAAACACTCTCAAGATGTCCGGAAAACACTTCATTCCCTGTGGCGGATCGTATAGTGTCCCCGTCCAAAACCAGTACATACTGTTTCACATGGTCCAGGGGTATGCCAGTGGCAGCCCGGGCATGGTTTGCTTCCATCCCCAGGCTCTGTATCCCCCCGACAAACAATCCTACGGCAACCGCGATGGGAACAAGTCCGTATTTCGTTTTTTGCACGGCATATGTGCGAAAAGCCACTCCAGCCGCCGCAAAAGGGAAGGACAGAAAAATCAACGCCCATGATAAGTTTGAGTCTGAAATGTAAACTGAAAAGATTCCCGTGAGTGCCGCAATGCTTGCAAAGAAAATGCTGGGAGCTCCTGCATGGAGCTCCCAGCCACGGATTACGTGATTACCACTTGATTTTATTGATGGCAGCATCGGCTTCTGCCTTGATGGCCGCGCTGTAATTCAGGAACTTGACGCGCATCAGATAGTCAAATGCAAACTTGTCACCGAGCTTGCCCAGGCTCTGAACAACGGCCGTGACAATCTGCTCGTCATAGACCTTGCGGTTTTCAGTATAGGCATTCAGCTGGTCCAGGTATTGCGAGAGCCTGACCGCGGCCTCATTGTTTCCCATGTTCCCCAGCG
>RPPD01000123.1 GCA_003818675.1 Spirochaetaceae bacterium | reverse complement strand
TTTTTCAGGTTTTCAATTGTATTAATGTTCCTGTCAAGCTCCTCCAGCTCCTTTGTGAAATTGTCGTGCCTTTCCTGAAGCATCACGAGCCTTGCCTTGCTCTTTGGATCATATCCAACTTCAAGCACGGTTTCAGCTCCTGCCACAGAACCAAGATTTTTTGCATTGATTTCCTCTGCAGCCCGGAGTTGCCCGCCCACTATGGAAGCCCTTCGCCCCTGACAGATAATTCTTTTATTTGAATCCACTTTTGAATGAAGTATCCCGTCTGTAACACATACATTTTCTTCCGCTTCAACCACTGCATGCTCTATAAACTTTGCATAGACGCTCTTCCCGCTTCTCACCTTGCCTTCGTTCTTTCCGAGTATGCCCTGGTGAACAATAACGTCTCCTTCAGCGTCTATCATGGATTTACCCACGTTTCCGATAACCTCTATATTGCCTGCAGCCTTTACCGAGAATCCGTCCTCAACATTTCCTTTGATGATGACCGCACCCAGAAACAGAATGTTTCCTGTGTGCAGGTTTACATCACTGGTTACGGTATATACTGGTTCAACGTTAATTTTTTGATTTAAAACCACGACCTGCCCGTTAATATTTGAAATTACCGAGCACTTGTCCTCAGCAATAGCCACATTTTTTCCAATTGGAATACTTGTGTCCTTGCCTGGTTTTGCAGGGAGTGTTTTTCCGGTCACGGTATGCCCGGCTTGACCAAGTTCCGCAGGTATTTTCTTTGCAAGCTGCTGACCCGCGACAACGTTTTCTATCAGATTTAATTCCTTGAAATCTACTTTCCCGTTTTTTTCCTTGAAGTCAACAGTTGAATGATCTATCTTGAAATTGTATACAATCCTTGCATCATTGCCATTTTGTGGTTTAGTACCCTCAGCTACAAGCACCTCATCATTGTAAATAGGCTTTGCCTCAAGCGTTTCCAGTACATCATCTTTTATGCCGAACACTATTCTGTTGTTCTGAAGAAAAGCCCTGATTGTTTCTCCGTCTGTATCAGCACCGCCCTGCCCTGGCGGTTGTATTGTCACGTATGCGCGCATTTCCATGTCAGTAACACTTACAGACATGACAGAATCATTAGCCGGATTGTATTCATATCCTGCAATCCGCACATATTTACCGTCTGCCCTTTTTACAATTTTATCAACAAGGCTTTCATCAACACCGCTTATTTTTTTCTGTGCAATGATTTCCCGCGCCTGAGCAAGGTTCGCTTTTTTCCCCATCCCTTTTGGAAGCGTAACCTTCATAAAGACCCCGCCTGACTGCCTTCTCACAAAGACTACCCCGTCCTTGTTTTTGTCTGCCTGCGGCAAGCCTTGCGCAAATACGTCCCCCAACCCCAGGTCATCCTCAAAAACATCTTTCTGCTTTTCTCTCTCAGGATATGCTATTATCTGCCACTGCGATGAACCCTTCGCAAACGATCCATCTACTCCCCGTTTTACAATTTCATAGACCAGCTTCTTTACAGGTACATCAAGCTGTATTGATGCTTCACGCAGTGCATCCTCCAGAGTCGCACCTGTCGCCAGTATGCTTTTTGTCTGCTTGTCAGCCTCAAGCTGGCTTTTCATGAAACTGCGCAGCTGGGCAAGGGTAATTCCCATCTAGACAATCCCCTTTTTTATATTTAGAAGTCTGGCTCTTAAGCGCATAATGGCTTTGGTATGAAGCTGCGATACCCTCGACTCTGTTACTTCCAGTACTTCGCCTATTTCCTTTAAAGTCAGATCCTCATAATAATAGAGAACAAGCACCTTTTTTTCTTTTTCAGGCAAGTCGTTAATTGCCTGTACAATTATCTTCTTAATCTCTTCCTTTTCAACAATCGTTTCAGGATTTAAACTTGACGGTGATTCTATGCTGTCCCCTATCGAGACTTTGTCGTTCTCATCTCCACCATGCCAAACATCATTTATTGACATGATTGAAGTCCCCGATATTTTGAGCATCAGGTCCTGGAAATCATCGCACGTTATGTGCATAGCCTTTGCAATTTCATCATCTCCTGCCGAACGGCCCAGTTGCGCCTCCAGATTGGAAATTGTCTCTTCAATTTCTCTTGTTTTCTGTCTTACAGATCGAGGAACCCAGTCTATGGAACGAAGTTCGTCATAAATGGAGCCTCTTATACGTGTAACTGCATATGTCTTGAACTTTACATGCTTTTCAGGGTCAAACTTCTCTATGGCATCAAAAAGTCCAAAGACACCATATCCGACAAGGTCGTCAAATTCTACATTCTGCGGTTTGCCAATAGCCACCTTTCCTGCAACATATTTTACAAGGGGGGCGTATTTTTTTACCAGATAATCACGGATTGATGGGTCCTTTGATTTCCTGTATTTTTTCCAGAGTTCATCTTCTGTCTTGTGCGCCAAAACCTGCTCATTCATGTCTAGCTGCCTTTCTCGTCTCTTTTGATGATGGTCCTTACCGCCTTGGTCAATATTTCGGGATCCTTATCGATCCCAGTATCCCCAAGTTTTCCTGGTGAGAACTGGTCAAAAGCATAACCAGACTCGTTGTCACCAGTATCAGGGACGGAAAATGAGCTCTCAAATGCGCTCATGTCCGGCAAAACATCTACATCCTCATCTGCCTTGATCTTTTCAGATTCATTGCCATCAAGTCCGTAAGAATTCTTTTTCTGATCATACGCGTCATCATCTTTTTCTGATTCCCGTAAATCATTCATAGAATCACCGGACCTGATATTGTTTCCTTTTCTTTTTTCAGCGTCTTTTCCAACAGGTTCATCCGAATAAAATGACTCATTTGGTTCATCGATATCGGTGGCATTATCGGTTGACAGATCACCCTCAACATCCAAACCTTCTTTTATATTTTCAGGTACTTTTCCCTTGACTGCATTTGGTATTCGTTCGCTTGAAAATTCTGCGAGAGGTTGTACCTCTTCTGTGGAATATTCTTCAGACCCGGAATCCTCATCAGCGCGGTATATTTCTTCAACTGAATTACCACCAAATACAGGAGCATCGTCCGAAAGTACAATGTCAACGCCACCCTCCTGTTTCTTTATTCTTGGATTTGCATCAGATTGAAAGACTTCAGGTACAAATTTGTCCAGAAGAAACATGATTCCCATTGCCAGGCCGCCAAAAACAACGCCAAATATAAATGCCCGCAGCAACAATGATAGAAATGGATTACTTGAAAGGATTCCAAGAATTAATGACAATATAAATGCTGCTACAGCACTGATCCCTACAATATTCCAGCGGATCATTGGCGTTTTTTCCTCCCCTCACAGTAAGATTATGTCAAAATACACCCATCGTCAAGCTTGCGCTCTGAACGGACTAAATCGTCCGTTCAGATCCGTATCTTTCCTGCAGTGCCGCTTTCACACCATTACGGATTTTTGAAAAGTTTTTTCAAAAACCTTGAAATGCCCCGTCCTTCCCTGAATTCTATATTTTCCAGCCTGCCGACAATATGCTTTATGCATATTGAAGCCTTGCTGTTTTGATCCAACACAAAAAACGGCTTTTGCACACATACCGCATTCTGTACAATCTTGTCGTTGTATACAAATCCCAGGTAATCAACCTTCAGGTTCAGAAAATGTCCGGCAATGCTTATCACACGGTTTGCAACGCGCTTTCCCTCTGCCACGGAGTTCACCCTGTTTACGACCAGTTTCAGTCCCAGATCCAGGTTTTCCACTTCAGTCGCTATTATCTTGATGATGCCGTACGCGTCAGTGATTGCGGTCGGTTCTGGCGTAGTAACGATAATGACGTCATCCGCGGCCGCCACAAAGGAAATTACATTGTTTGATACTCCCGCGCCAGTGTCTATAATCACGATGTCAGCGGCTGACAGCTCATGCAGCTCACTTATAAAAATATTCCGCTCTTCTTCTGAAAGGTTTGCAATCTTGGAAAAGCCAGAGGCTCCCGCGACAATCTGAATACCGTAATCAGTGTCCATTATTATATCGCGCATTTTCTTCTGCCGTCTTATCAGATGATACAGGTTGAACTTGGGTATAACACCCAGCACCACATTCACATTTGCAAGACCCAGATCAGCGTCCATTACGATGACTTTCTTGCCAATGGCTCCATATGCGAGTGCCAGGTTTATGGCAATATTGGTTTTTCCTACACCGCCCTTTCCTGATGAAACCGCAATAATCCGTGTATTGTGCTTCTGTTTATGCTGCTGGCCCTGGCCTTGTTGCATCAGCTCGCGCAGTTTTTCCGCCTGGTCGGACAGGACTTTTCCCTCTTCATCTTTCATACTGGCACCTTCTGTATGTCCCGGTAACGCTGCTCTATCTGTTCACGGTCAATTCTAAATCCCTCCAGCTGCAGGAGAAGCCTCGTAACTGTAGCTTCTTCTATATCTTGCGGTACTTTCTGGCCGTCCGTGATGTATGAAACCGGTTTGTTCTTTTTCGAGAGAACACTCACGATGTTCCCTATCTGGGATGTCTCGTCAAGCTTGGTAATTATCACGCGTGTGTAACCGAAGGGCTCAAACTGTTTGAAGACCTCCTCAAGATCGCGTATCTTTGTTGTTGCACTTACCGTAAGATGAACCTCGGCTTTTGTTCCAGCGCCATCCAGGATTTCTCTCATCTCTGCGAGTTTTTTATAGTCCCTCTGACTCTTTCCTATTGTGTCAATTAGGATAAGATCGGAATCCTGGTAGAGTGCCAGCAGTTTCTTTATGTCCGCGTCATTCTCGGCTGACGAGACAGGGATGCGCATGATCTCACCGTAAATCTCAATCTGCTTTTTTGCACCTATTCTATAGTTATCAATGGTAATGATCCTCACCTTCAAAGTCTTTTTTCCATTGCTCTCAATACCGTAGAGCGCCGCGAGCTTTGCTATGGTCGTTGTCTTTCCCACGCCTGTGGGACCCACGACGATCATAACCTTGGGCTTTTCAGCTGGCTCTTCATATCGGCTTATCTGGATTGATTCACCTATCCATGAAACAACCGAACTCTGTATATTCATAAAGTTTTCAATCTCGTGAAGAGAGAATGTCTTTCTTATCCTCTCCAATATTTCCATTGCATATTCCTGAGAAAAATCATTTTCAACAAGAAGTTCACGTATTCTCTTTATTGTCTCTGGAAGCCCGGACGCTTCTGCCTGTGTACCCGTCCCGGCACCCTGCTTTATCTCACGCAGCTCTTTGAGGATATAGTGTAATGTCTGCTCTTTTTTCATGGTTTCAAGAACCTTAATTTTCTGGTCCTCAAGCACTCCCTTGTTCTTCTCTTCCTGTGATATGAAGCCCGTTATTTCAATCCCGTCCTTGCCGAAAAAGCCCAGTATCCCGCCTATCTTTATGTTGCGGTATGTCAGAATCTTGGAGTGCTCGCCATACTGCAGCTTCATCCTCTCTATTGCCTCGCGGTGTGATTTTGCCTGTATAGTAAAGTACTGCATCAGTTGCACCTCACAGTTCTATCCTGATTTCCCCGAGGGATTCTATCTTCATGTCATGCGCGATTTCAGGAACAGACAGCACGACAAGCTGCGGGAGATCACGTTTGGTAGATGACTTCACAAGGGGTCTTGCCGCCTCTGAACACAAAATTACAGGTGTATGTCCCTGCTCCTGGATCTTTCTCACATTATTGGAGCATGCAGTGATCCATTTCCGCTGGATTACAGGCTCTATCGCCGCAGTAAGGCCCTTTCCTGTCTCAACACCCGAGGAAATGATCTTTTTCTCCAAATCCGGATTTAAGGTCATTACTCTTATGATCTTGTTCTCATCCGCATACTGCAGGCAAATCTGCCTTGCAAGGCTCTGACGGCATTTTTCCGTGAGGAAACTCAAGTCCTTGGTCACAGGAGCATAGTCTGCCAGTGTTTCAAGAATAGCCACTATATTCCTGATGGATACACGTTCTTCCAGAAGCCCCTGAAGCACTTTCTGGATTTCTCCTGTTCCAAGCTGTTTTGTGACTTCTTCAACAACAGCAGGATAATCCACTTTCAGTGCAGTCACCATTGACTGTACTTCCTGGCGTCCGAGTATTTCAGATGCGCTCTGTCTGATGATTTCAGTCAGATGGGTTGCCACAATCGAAGGCGGGTCCACAACAGTAAAACCCATCTGCTCGGCCTGTTCCCTGAAGTCATCCGAAATCCACTTGGCTGGAAGCCCGAATGTCGGGTCCAGCGTGTCCTCGCCAGGTATCTGTTCCTTTATTCCTGATGGATTTATGGCAAGGTAATGTCCCATCCTTATTCTGCCGCGCCCCACCTCCACGCCTTTAATCTTAAAGCAGTATTCAGGCGGCTCGAGCCTCATGTTGTCTATTATTCTTATGCGCGGCACAACCAGACCCAGGTCCAGGGCCGCTTCCCGCCTTATCCTCGTTATCCTGTCCAAAAGCTCCGCGCCATGTTCCTTGTCCACTAGTGGAATAAGACCGTATCCAAGTTCCAGCGAAATCGGATCCAGGGGCACAACTGGCGCGATTTCCGTTGGCACCTCCCTTTCCCTTGCAGAAACCTCCTTGAGCCTTGCCTTTTCCTCTGAAGCCATCTGCTTGCGCGAAAGTGTGAACGCGAGAAAACCTGTAATACCTGCAAGCGGGAACAGCACATACCATGGAAATCCCGGCAGAAATCCCATGAGCAATAGAAATGCCGCAGCGACAAAATACGGCTTTGCCTGGCTGGCAAACTGTTTTGTAATGTCCTTGCCGAATGTCGAGTCCGAAACCGCCCTTGTTACCATTATACCAGTTGCGGATGCAATCAAAAGCGAAGGCAGCTGCCTTACCAGACCGTCACATCTTGT
>RPPD01000122.1 GCA_003818675.1 Spirochaetaceae bacterium | reverse complement strand
CCCCGCAGCTGGTGGAGCTGCGAGAGCCCGAAGCGTTCCGCGTGTTCGACCACCATGACCGTGGCATTTGGCGCGTCAACGCCTACTTCAACCACGCTTGTGGCTACCAGGAAGGATATCTTCTGTTTCATGAAGGCGTCCATGGTGGCCCGCTTTTCTTCCTCGTCGAGGCGGGAGTGAATAAGCCCTGCGGTAAAATCCGGGAACACATCTTTGGAGAGATGCGTGTACATGTTAATCGCATTTTTCAGTTCTGATTTCCCTGTTTCCTCAATTAATGGATAGACAAAATATGCCTGTCTGCCAGCAGCCAATTCACGCCGTACGCGATCATAGACTTTTGCCTCATTGCCTTCTGCTGTCAAATGCGTTATTACGGAGGTCCTGCCAGCTGGTTTTGTCCTGATTGTGCTTATGGAAAGATCGCCAAATACAGTGAGCGCAAGGCTTCGGGGAATGGGCGTTGCTGTCATCAACAGAAGGTCAGGTTGAATGCCCTTGTCCATGAGCCGCTGTCTTTCCCGCACTCCAAAGCGGTGTTGCTCATCTATTATTACAAGGCCGAGTTTTTTAAACTTAACCGCCTCCTGGAAAAGCGCGTGCGTGCCCACGATGATGTCAATTTCTCCTGCGGCAAGAGAGCGCAGCAGAAGCTCTTTCTGTCTGGCATCCATGCCTGATGAGAGGAAAGCTGTTTTCAGGCCCAAAGGTTCCACGAGGTCTGCGATTGTCCTGGCGTGTTGGCGAGAAAGCAATTCTGTAGGCGCCATCAGCCCAACCTGTTCGCCTGCTTCCACTACCAGAAGTGCGGCAAAAACAGCCACCAGGGTTTTCCCGCAACCCACGTCGCCCTGAAGCAGCCTCGTCATGGGAACAGATCGCATGAGGTCCTGCTGGATTTCTGAAACAGCCTGTTTCTGGTCAGCGGTCAGGGTAAAACTCATGCGTGTTTCCAGGATTTTATGGAGGTTTTTTGCAGAGGGTTTTCTTGTTGCACGGTTTTTTGCCGCTGCACGACGTGATCTGGCCAACCGCTGCATTATAAGAACAAGGTAGAAGAGCTCTTCGTACTTTAACAGCTTCAAATCCATCTGTGCGTCAGAAAACTCTTTGGGAAAATGCACAGATGCAATGGCATGTTTTTTTGCAGGGAAGCGGTATTTTTTCATGATGTTTGCGGGGAGTTCATCATCGATGTCTTTGCCGAATTTTGCGAGTGCCTGGCGCACTGCTTTAATGACAGTATTGCGGGTAAGCCCTTCAGTCAGGGGATATACAGGCAGAATCACGGCGGTGGCAGGGACTGTTTTGCCTGAATCATCCTCAATGGGTTCATAATCAAAGTTGGATGACTGAATTTCGCCAAAGCGATATGAAAAACTGCCTGAAACAAAAAGCTTCTTTCCCGGTAAAAAAACGCGCTGCAGAAAATTCCTGCCAAAACATAAAAGCGATGCAATACCGCTTGAATCCTGGACAAAGACCTTGAGTGTCTGGTGTGGATGCTTGCCCGCAGATCTGGGCGTATTGCCAATCAGGTCATGGGCCACGACAGTCACAAGCAGTTGGGCGCGATCAAGCTTGTGTGCATCTTTTATGGAGGTAATCTGTCTGCGGTCCTCATATGTCCTTGGGTAAAGGGTTAAAAGGTCGGCAACTGTAAGCACCGCCAATTTTTCAAAAATCGAGGCGAGCTTGGGACCTATGCCCTTGAGAAATTGTATTTTCTGCGTTATTTCCCGTATAAACATGGGTTTTCAGGACTAAACAGTGATTGGAAAAGGAAGCTTTGTCAAGGAAGGCGCATGAAAACAACCTGTTAAGGAAGCGCAGAATTTATCAGATAATAATACTATATGCACGATTTGCTGCAACAACAGACAGTCCGCAGGCGCAGTTGCGCCACTGGAAGCGGAATCTTCATTCCCCGGAATATCGAGTGGGCTTCCATTCCTGTGAATGGGTTTGTAAGCAAAGTCCAATCAACAGCTTCCGGCCTTTTGCAGAAACTTCTTTCTCTTCCAGTTGTGGTTTATGCAATTGGCATGACAACTGTATTGGCAGTGGCATTCATATTTTCCATAAGCCTCCAGACACTTCCCCGGGCAGCAGGACAGGAAAATACAAGGAATCAAGAGGAAATATCAGATGAACAGCTTCTTATAGACAGCGCTTTTGCAGACATGAAACGGGGCAATTCCCCGTTTCCCCGCACTGAGGATGTATCAGTTGTGATAAAATCCGGAGATACGCTTTTTAAGCTCGGTCTGATGTATAAAATAGATACAGATGATCTGCGTGCATACAACCGTATCGAGTTTTCCTCGGACGCAGCTGAAGGTGTCCATATTGTCATCCCGTCGTCAAACAATCTCGTGGCCTGGAAATCAAGGGAAGCTGCACGGCTTGCCTATATCAAGGCGCAAATGCAGGCGCAAACACAAGGTGCGCAGAGATCTTTGTTGGAAATTATACCAGATATGGAAAATACTGATGTTGTTCCCCAGGCTGACACTGAAACTGTATCTGTCCCAGTACCCATACCCATACCCGCTGGGTGAATCAGCTGGCCAAAATAGTAATATCCTGTTGCAGAGCTTTCTATAAATAAGGATTTAATTACAGAAGTGTTGTACAGAATCAAGTTCGTGGATGATTATCTCTTCCATACAGTCCGGGTCTGCAGCTTGAAGCAGCCTTGAGCAGAACTCCTCGCTTCTTAGAACGCGTGCCAGCGTGGAAAGAGCCCGAATGTATTCATCCGTCTGGTCAGGGCTGTTGGCGATGAGAAAGATGAAGTGGACTGGTTTGCCGTCCAAAGACTGAAAATCTATACCTGTGCGGGATATCCCCAGAAGCATGAGCAGTTTTCCCATCCCTGCGGTTTTCCCATGGGCAATGGCCACTCCGCGGCCCAGGCCAGTGGTGAAGAGCTTTTCCCGTTCCAAAACTGCTTTTTCTATCTGTTCCAGGTTGGATAATGATGATGAAACAGGCGCCCGCGAGAGGAGTTCCCGGATGGCGCAATATTTTTCAGTACTCTCAAGGTCCTTGACGACCGAACCCTTTGTAAAATACTTACCGGTCTTCATAATTTCACCTCATTATACAGTATATCGGCATTTTGTCAAATCATCAACATTACAATTGACATCAAGACGCAAACTTATGGTTGCAAGGAACATGGTTTTTCTGTTACCATGCGCTAACACATATGCGAATCGAACTCACCTACAAAAGCTGTTATCCTGATGGAAGGGCTCTCCGCCTGGCAAAATCAACGGACCATGTTCTTCCAGGGAAAATATCCAGGGCATCCATTATAGATGTCTGTATTATTGACGGTCCTGAGTCTTTGACGCAGGAAGACTGCAGGGAAATATTCTGTGATACAGTGGCGCAGGATATGGCCATTGATTCTCCCAGGGCAAATGATCCCCGGTATGCGGGTTGGCAGTACCTGATTGAGGTTATGTACAAGCCTGGCGTGACTGATCCCGTGGCAATGACGGCAAAGGAAGCTGTGGCTAACTGGAAAGGTCATGACGAGGCTGATGCGGCAACCAGTATGACAGTTCACACAGCAAGGCAGTATTTATTTACCTGCCCCACGCTGTCCCCAGGTGAGCAGAAAAGCCTTGTCGCATTTTTACACAATCCACTCATAGAAAACGCATTGGTTATAACAGCACTTGAATGGAAGGCAGGTAAACACCCGCCTGTAACATATACAGTCAAAGTCCCGGCAAGCGATACAACCATAAGGACATTCCAGCTTTCAAAAATGGATGATAACGAGCTTGTGAAATTTTCGCGCGAGAAGCTTTTGGCCTTGAGTCTTGATGAGATGCTGTGCGTGAAAAAGCGTTTTTCTGACAGGGAATTCCTCGCCCTGCGCGCAACTTACGGGCTAACAGAAGATATCACGGACGTTGAAATAGAGATGATCGCGCAGACATGGTCGGAACACTGCAAACACAAGATCTTTTCTGCCAACATCAATTACACTGAAGACAACAGGCAAGAGAGGATCCAGTCTGTTTTTAAAAGCTATATCAGAAAGACTACAGAGCTCATTTGTAAAAAGAAGAAATACATGCTGTCGGTTTTTAATGACAATTCCGGGGTTGTCAAGTTTGACGAGGACACATCTGTATGTTTCAAGGTTGAGACGCATAACAGCCCGTCGGCCCTGGACCCATATGGCGGGGCAATCACTGGAATAGTTGGTGTAAACAGGGACATCCTGGGAACTGGAAAGCTCGCATCCCCCATTTTCAACACCAACTATCTCTGCTTTGCAGATCCTCGCACTCCGGAAAATGAGGTTCCCCAGGGATTTCTGCCACCGCGCAGGATCATGGAGGGCGTGCACCGCGGCATCATAGACGGCGGCAACCAGTCAGGCATACCGGTTGTGGCAGGCGGATTCCTGTTTGACGAGAGCTACATCGGGAAGCCGCTTGTTTTCTGCGGTACGGGCGGGATAATGCCCGCCAGGCTTTTTAATGAAGAGACATGGATCAAGCATATTAAACCCGGTGACCTTGTGGTCATGGCAGGCGGCAGAATAGGCAAAGACGGAATTCATGGCGCCACGTTTTCATCGCTTGCGCTTGACGAGGAATCACCCACTTCAGCTGTACAGATCGGTGACCCCATCACACAGAAAAAGATGTGGGACTTCCTTCTTGAAGCACGTGACAAGGGACTGTTTGACGGCATCACTGACAATGGTGCAGGCGGGCTTTCCAGCTCTGTGGGGGAGATGGCGGGAATCGCGGGCGGAGTGCGGATTGACCTTGACAAGTGCCCTCTGAAATATCAAGGCCTCTCGCCATGGGAGATTTTGGTCTCTGAGTCGCAGGAGCGGATGAGTATAGCCGTGGACCCGGCACATATCAAAGAATTCCTGACGCTTGCCCGGCACAGGGATGTGGAAGCAACTGTTGTGGGAGAGTTTACAGATTCAGGACTTGTCCAGATCATGAATGGAAATGAATGTGTGGGTCTCCTTGACCTTGAGTTTCTGCATGATGGACTTCCGGCCATGGAACTTTCAGCCAGATGGAATGCCCCTGAAATATCAGATACAGGGCATATCACTTCAGATTTGCAGTCGCTTACTTTAAAAATACTTTCTGATGCAAATATCTGTTCAAGGGAGAGCCTGGTCCGTCAGTATGACCATGAAGTGCAGGGCGGGTCAATAGTAAAGCCCTTTACGGGAAAGGCTTGCGACGGCCACTCGGATGGAGCGGTCTTCAAACCAAGATATGATTCATGGCGTGGAATTACCATAACTCACGGAGTTTGCCCCCGTTTTGGAGATACTGACACATACTGGATGGCGGCCAATGCAGTTGACGAGGCCTTCCGGGCACATGTTGTTCTGGGCGGAGATCCGCATCAGGCATCTGCACTGGACAACTTCTGCTGGCCAGACCCGATAGTCTCGCAATCAAATCCTGATGGAGAATACAAGCTCGCGCAGCTGGTGCGCGCGGCAAAGGGTTTGCAGGACAGCTGTCTTGCATACGGGCTCCCCCTGATCTCGGGAAAGGATTCCATGAAAAATGACGCGTGGTCAGGAGGAAAGAAGATTTCCATAAGACCCACACTTTTGGTATCACTTATGGGCATAATCCCTGACGTGCGCAAGGCAATTACGACAGATTTCAAGGAACCTGGCACTGTAATATATCTTCTGGGAACAACATCAGACGAGTGTGGCGGAACAGTGCTTGAACGCATTGCAGGAAGAAGCCTTGGTCCATGTCCCAGGGTAAATACAGCGGATGCGATGGATGCATATCGCGCGTTTTATAAGGCTGTGGAAAAGGGAATGATCAGAAGCGCTCATGACCTAAGCGAGGGCGGACTTGGCGTGGCTCTTGCTGAAAGCGCAATCGCAGGCCGTGCCGGATGCGATGTTGTTCTTGACAATGCGGCTGACTCAGGCCTTGCGGACGCAAGGCTTTTGTACAGTGAGAGCGCCTCGCGCATCCTGTGCACTGTCCTGCCAAAAAATGAAAAAAACTTTGAGAAACTCTTCAAGGGGCTTGCGTGTGCCAGGATAGGAACAGTGACAGAGAAACAGACGATAAATATAAGGCGCCGCGGCAGGGAAGTGCTTGATCTTGACCTTGGGAAGGCAATTGAAGCATGGAAAGGAACGCTGGCATGAAGACTGTGCGTGTTTGTATCATAACCGGTTACGGAATTAATGCGGACCGCGAGCTTGCCCAGGCCTTCAATATGGCAGGAGCAGCCGCCCAGCGTGTGCACGTGCGAGACCTCATAGACAATCCGGGGAAGCTTGATGAATATCACATCGCGGCGTTCCCCGGAGGATTTTCCTTTGGAGATCACCTGGGCTCGGGCAAGGTCTTTGCCACGCTCGCAAAAAAGCATCTGAAAAGCATGCTTGATAAAATGGTGGCTGAAGGAAAATTATTAATGGGCGTATGCAATGGCTTCCAGGTTTTGGTCAAGATGGGCATCCTGCCAAACCTTGAAGGAGGCTGGAATCAGGAAGTCTCGCTAATACACAATGATTCAGGCAAGTTCGAGGACAGGTGGGTATATTTACGGAAAGATCCAGGTTGCACGTCCGTGTGGACTGCGGGCACGACTGGCATGGAAGTCCCTGTACGTCACGGAGAGGGTAAGTTCATCACAAGAGATGAAAAAATAAAAAAGAAGCTTGTTGATGAAGAGCTTGTGGCTTTTGTCTATGGAACAAAAGATGACCGCCTTCCGGTTTACCCGGAAAATCCAAATGGCTCAGAGCTTGACATTGCAGGAATTACTGACAGGACCGGAAGGATTTTTGGCCTTATGCCGCATCCAGAGGCATTTCTTGTTCCACAGAACCACCCCAGGTG
>RPPD01000121.1 GCA_003818675.1 Spirochaetaceae bacterium | reverse complement strand
TGTCTGCGGCAATGGGGTGACATTGCCCGCGCTGGAGTTGATGCGTCCGGCGTACTGCTCCACCCTGGTTTTTGCCGTTTCGGCCGTGTCGAGATTGCAGGGGTAATTGGCGCCGAAATTGAGGTCAAAGTTGTCGTATATTGCGCCGGCCGCGGTCGGCCCGAGGGTGATGTCGACAGCAGGGTCAAAGCGTACGGGATCCGAGGTGAAGGCATCCATATAGTTGCCAGACATCTTGCCGGTGCCGGCGGGATTGTTGGACAGGATGCTTTCCCCGTCGGAATCAATATCATGACCCTGGCTGGCTGTGATGACGGGCCTGTTGCAGTTTTCAAAGTAATTGTTCTGGATGAATCCGTCACACGCATTGGCAAGGGCGATGACATAGCCCTGGGCTTCCTTGAAATAGGTATTGTAGACGTGGACCGAGCAGTAGGAAATGCGCGGCATGCGGGTACCGCAGACATCGTAGAAGTTGTGGTGATAGGTCATCATCAGGTCATTCGTATCGCCGCCAAAACCGATGCCGCCCGTCTTTTTGCATCCGATATAATGGTTGTATGAAACAGTGACCCATGAAGTGCCGGATTTGACGTCGATGTTCCCGTCGCCGTATATCTTGTCTGCTTCACCGCCGGGAAGACCCTTGCCCAGGTTGTGGTCATTGTTGTGGATCCAGAAATTGAGGCAGTCGCTCTGGATGCTGATCTGGTCTTCGGGCTGGTCCCTGAAGGAGAGGTTGCGGATTTCAAAGTTGTGATCGCGCTGGAAATCCATGCCCCAGCCGTTGAGTTCCGCATCCGTGCCGATGCCTTCGTAGGTCACATTGCTGTTGTCCTTGATCTGGAGCTGTTTCAACGCGTCCAGGCCGGTCGGGGGGGTTACGGTGCCGATAAAGCGTATGATCATCGGGCTCGTGGACTTGGCGCTGGAGCGGGCCGCGCAAATATTGTACAAGCCTGTATATGTGGCAGTGACGCCGTTCTTTGTCACGTCCATCTGGACAGTGTCCTTGTTTGCATCTGTAATATAGAGGATGGTCGCGGCCGGATTAACGGTGCCGTCCGGATTGTAGCCGCCGCTTGTACCGGCAGTGCTCATTGGTGACCGCAGGTCAAAGGCAAAACCGGAGCGGTCATGGGCCTGTATATCCACGCTTACCACGCTCGATTGTGCGGGATCCTCCGTTCCCGAGATCACGGGGACCACTTTGAGAAAATATGTCCTGTTGCCCAAAAGACCCGGAATATCCACGCATGTTCCGCGGACCAGTTCGGCATCAGCCCTGACATACGATGAGTCGGGTTGTGTGCTCAACCG
This sequence comes from Spirochaetaceae bacterium, assembly GCA_003818675.1. The sequence goes on along the minus strand of RPPD01000121.1, from coordinate 5,590 downwards.
GTAGTGCACGGAGTATCCGCCGGCGCCGGAAAGCGAGTCCCATTGGGCAAACCCGTATTCCAGCCAGCCCCCGGCTGAATTGAACATGATGCTGCCCTGTTGAACGACCGTGCCAGATGTATTCCCGTCCGTATCCTCGCCACCGGGTGTGGGCGTTGGGGTCGGGACTGTGCCGCCTCCCGGCGCTGACAGCGGATTCTGGCATGCCAGAAACAGCAAGCAAAACACTGTCAGAAGAGCTATAGCACCTGTTGTTTTCATGGCCATTCTCCTTTGGACTGCTTTAGGACTAAAATATATGGGAAATAGTCACAATATGATATTTGGCCAGTTTTATATGAAATAAAACCATAATATTCTTGACAAATCCCGCAGTTTCGATTGGAATATCCATATTATTAAATAGCAAGGATTTGAGACAGGCACACAGGAAAAAGGATGAAAGACAATCGGCCCACTATAGGATTTCTCACGATTGCCAATTTCAGAAGCAGTCTCGCGCAGGAGCTCGTCGCCGGAATCAATTCAGCGGCAAAAGAGTTCGATGTAAATATCATCAATTTCTGCAATGGCTACCGGTATTCGCTGGGGGATTCCTTTTCCTATGCCAGTTACTTCAAGAGAATTTTCCCGTATCTGACAAGCAAAAACATCGACGGGGTCATTTCATGGGCCTCCTCCATGGCCCATATCATGCCTTTTGAGGAGATACCGAAAATCCACACCTCCATAACCGGTATTCCGATTGTCTGCCTGGGCATGGAACTGGAGTATACGCCATCGATTGTCATAGACAATGAAATGGGCATGCGTCACCTCATGCAGCATTTGACCGTAACACACGGATTTACAAAAATTGTGTTCATCGGCGACAGGAAGGGTTCCCGCTTCAATTACTGCAACACCGAACGATACGATGCCTATCGCGCTTTTCTCTCAGAGCGCAGAATCCCATTCAGGGATGATTACGTGATTATTCTCGATAAAATCGACATCAACCAGATAAACAAAGTGGCCGACACCCTCTTCGGGACAAGGAAGCTCCGCCCCAAAATTGACATCGAGGCCATTGTCACAGTCAGTGACATAGTTTCAAACCGTATTGTGGAGGTCCTGAAAGCCCGGAAGATCCGCGTTCCCGAGGACATAGCTGTTGTGGGTTTCAACAATACATTCGAGGGAATACGGTCTGATCCGCCGCTTACCACAGTAGACCCGCTTTATTACCGGTACGGATACACAGCCGTCCAGATGATCCTTGATCAGCTGGACAGAAAGAAGGTGCCGCATGTGACAAGAATGCCGGTGGAATTCCTTATCCGGCAGTCATGCGGATGTTACGAGGATTCAATCGCCAGGGTTTCAGAGGAGAATTGCCCGAAAAAAATCTCCGTGGAGGGGAAAAATACAAGGACCCATGCCGCGCGAAAAGTCATGCTTGAAGCCCTGGCCCAGATCATCCGGAAATACGACCCTGATTTCAATCCATACCATGTCGAAGACCTGTATGATTCCCTGATGAAGGACATTACGCACAAAAACTCGCGAAGCTTCATTACCGCGCTGAAGAAATATTTTTTCAACAACAAATATCATCTTGAAATACTTCACACGCTTGACAATGTCATTTCAGAAATGAGAAAGCAGGTGCTTCCGGCCCTTTCATCAAAAAAGGACCGGGCCAGGATGGCCGAAGACATCTTTCACCAGGCCAGGGTCATGATCAATCTGTCCACCAATTACATCACCATGATCCGCATGCACTACACCTATCAGCTCGGCAGGATCGCATTCATGGCCGCGGATTACAATGCAGTCAACAATTTTGGAGAATTTGACACCCTGTTCCGTTCCCATCTAATGGAGGTGGACATTCCCGGCGCCATTGTGGTCGTCATTAATAATGAAACAGGCCTTTATTCCGGGGGGAGAATTGTATCATCGTACCAGCGCAAGGCAAACCCGGCATGGAATCCCTGCGACATGGAAGTTCTCCCCGGATGCATTCTCCCAAAAAAATGTTATCCGCGCGAACGTTTTTCATTGATGTTCCAGACCTGCAATTACCGTGAGGAGCATCTGGGCTACATCGTATTCGAAATGGGACCGATGGACATTATCCTCTATGACACAATGAGAATGATCACCGCACCTTCAGTCTGGAGACTTCTGCGAACAGACAATCTTCAAGCAAAAACAATTCCCTTAAAGCCGAAAAATGGAAAATCAGCGGCGACAAGACTGGTTTCCAGGGATATCATGGAATGCCTTGCCCGCCACATCGACGAACCCACCAGGATCCCAAAATTTGCGGCTGAACTCGGTGTTTCGGTCACCACACTCATACGCAGGTCAAAAAGCCTCGCCGGTTCTTCAATCCAGAAACTTCATGAGAAACTGAAAATGGAGAGGGCCCTGTCGCTTTTGGAAAACCGCGAATACAGCATCGCGGAGATATCCGAAAAGCTCGGGTACGCAAATCAGTTTTATTTTTCAGCGGTCTTCAAACGCTACACGGGCATGCCCCCGCTGAAGTGGATGAAGATAAGAAACCCGTAAAAAAAAACGGGGAAGGAGCGTTGCAAATGCACGCGCATCCGTATCCCCGTCATATGAACAATACTGTTTAAAATTCGGATTTGATTTTTATTTTTTCTTTTTCCGGGATTTCCGCTCGTCAATATCGTCCGGATATGATATCGCTTCAGATCCCCGCTCGCCTGTCCGTATCCTGATTATGTCGTGAACCGGGTATACGAAAATTATTCCATCGCCTTCCTTTCCCGTGCGTGCAGTTTTAGTGATGGCGTCTATTGTTTTCTCCAGATTGCGTTCGCTCAGGATGACATTGATCTGGATCTTGGGAAGCATATCCATCTTGTAAGATGTGCCCCTCCAGGAGAGATCTACTCCTCCCTGCCTGCCGTGTCCGTGGATCTCGAATATATTCATGCCGACGATCCCAATTTCATACAGCGCGCTCTTTACAGGGTCGAGCGCCTCCTCCCTGATAATCGCTTCTATCTTGTAGATCATATTAACCTCCTAATTGTTGATGCTCTTTTTAACAGGATCGCGATCCGCTGTCGGGATATGGAGAGATATCCGGCCGGACATTTTCATGTCAACATTGGAATAGCCCTGAACACCCATTTCCGGAATATCGAGGCCCATTATTTCGTCCCTGGGTTTAGACCGCAACAACCCAAAAGCATTCAGCAGACGGAAGAACAGGTAGGAAAGTCCGAAGACGAACACCAGGATCGCCCCGATTTCAAGCAGCTGCGCTATTATCTGAGAACCGTTTCCAGTGATAAGTCCGCCGACAGGGTTTTCCATGCCGTTCCATCCGGCAGAAGCGGGATTGCCGTCAGAGAAAATTCCCACGGCCAAAAGGCCCCACAGCCCATTGGCAAAGTGGACAGGTACAGCTCCGACCGGATCGTCAATCCGCATTTTTTCAAGCAGCATTGTGACAAGACACACCAGAACGCCTGCCACGGCGCCGATGACCATTGCGGATATGGAACTGACAAATGCGCACGATGACGTGATCGCGACAAGACCCGCGAGTACGCCGTTTACCGACATGCCGGGGTCGGGTTTTTTTGATGGTCCCTTCAACCACATCCAGAGCATGGCGACGCAGCCGCCCATGGCTCCTGCTATCAGCGTGTTGACCGCCGCGTTTGACGCAAGCAATCCCCCATTGCCGGTAAAAGCCAGTGATGAGCCGGGATTGAAGCCGAACCAGCCGAAGAACAGTATGATGGTGCCAAGTATGCCCATCGGTATATTGTGACCGGGCAGCGCGTTTGCCGAGCCGTCCGGATTGAAACGGCCGATTCGCGGACCGATGACGATCGCGCCGGCAAGCGCGATGGATCCGCCGATCATGTGAACCACGCCGGAACCGGCAAAATCAACCGCACCGTTTCCAAGCCCAGCGATGCGCCCGAGGTTCTGCAGCCAGCCGCCGCCCCAGACCCAGCCGCCGACGAGCGGATAAATGAACATGCTCACCCACAGCCCCATAAGGCAGAATCCGGAAAAGCGAAGGCGTTCGGCCATGGATCCCGTTGGTATGGTCGCCGCTGTGTCCATGAATACCATCTGGAAGAGGAAGAAAGCGAGGATGCCCGTGCTTCCCCCGAGCCCGATGAGCATGAATCCGTTTCCGCCGAGAAACCCCCACTGTCCGAATCGAAGCAGCGGCTCTGCGAGAAGCCCTGCCCAATCCCCGAGCGTGGTTGGAGAATGGGCCCATTCTCCTGCAACAGCACCTGCAGTGGTCACCGCCGGGTATGCGGCATTGACTGATCCGAACTGGATGGCGAATCCCACCAGCCAATATCCTATTGCGCCGATGCAGAATACCATCAAGTTCATCATCATGGTATGGGCAACATTTTTTGTCCTTGTAAAACCGGTTTCCACAAGGGCGAATCCGGCCTGCATGAAAAAGACAAGGAAACCCGCGATCATTATCCACATGATATTGACCGCTTCAGTGACACCCTTGGTCGCGTTTGCCACGGTTTCGATCTCCGAAGCTCCCGCGGTTTCGGCGAAAATCCCTGGCGCAGCCAACAGCAATATCGCGAAGGCAATCAGCAGGAATGCCTTCTTCCCTGGTGAAGTCGATTTTAATTTCTTGTACATGGTGTACATGACAATACTCCTTTCGCTATCGAGCTTATATCTGCTTCTGATAATGCAAATAGCATGCCAAGTACTGACGGGAATTGTTGCGGCTTTTACGCAGCTTCCCTGCAGTATTATTTCCCCATGCTGGAAAAAATGCACAGTAATCGTTCGTGTTGGTTTAAAAGCGATTCATGGGCACAGAAAATGTGCATATTGCCAAATATAAGGAATCCGGAGGTAATTTTACCTGTACCGGCTTCAGCGGTCCGTGCATTCGCAAATTTGTGAAATAAAAAACCCCGGGCTTTGCACCCGGGGGCTTATTTTGCCAGCCTGAAATAGATGTCAACTTTTCTCTGGCCGGGCCAGAGCTCCTGTGCAAGCAGTTCGCGTTTGCCGATGAGATCTGTGCTGGATGAAATAAATGCTTTCGGTATTCCGGCTTCCCCCAGAATGCGCTTTGCCGCGCTGATCCGCTTATGGACAAGAAGGTCGTATCCGGTTTCCTCGCCTATCGGCACGGCAAATCCCTCGAGAATGATCGCCAGTTCCTGTCCGGGGTATTTCTCCCGCAATGCCGATATCGTGTCCTGCAGGCCGACGATCCCGGAGAGTACCACATCCGAGTCAGGGTGAAAATAGATTGTTCCAACCAGGACCGGGGTGGAGAGCGGTACAGAGATCGCCGGTTCCGGTTCAGATTCCGGTTCAGGCGGCAATTGTTTCCGGGGTTCTTTCCAGAATGAAAAAACCAGACCCGCGTTGACGGAAATCACCGGGATGACGATATCCTGTGCAAAGAAGGCTGTACCCTGGAACAGGAGCTGGATCCCCAGAAAATCCGTGAGTGGACAGACTATCCGCAGATTAACCGACGCGTGCGGGGAGATGAAGGGAAAGTCTGATCCTTCCCCGGTTGCCAGGGCAAAGATGTTGTTGCGGA
>RPPD01000120.1 GCA_003818675.1 Spirochaetaceae bacterium | reverse complement strand
GCAAGAAACTGGAAATTGACGCAGAGATTCCCGGCAACAAGCTCCTCGCCCTCATAAACATAGACAGTTTTTCCTCCATAAATCTCGCTTACGGACTTGAAACCGGGAATGAAGTTCTCAAGATCATTGCGGACAGACTCAAAAACATACTTCCGCCCAAAACATTGCTGTACAAACTCTCTGGTGACGAGTTTGTCGTGCTTTCCAAAAACGAGACGCTGAACTCTGACATGCTGGCAACACTTTTGAACAAGGCCATCTCGGGTGCGCCAATCCAGTCAGAGGATTACTCCATCAACCTTTCGGTATCCATAGGCATAGTTGAAAACGAGGAAAAAAACCTGCTCCGTAAAGCAGACATTGCCTTAAAGCTTTCCAAGAAAAAGGGACATGGTTATTACATTGTCTATAACGAAGAGTTTGACGTCATAAACCGCTATCGTGATATTTTTGTCTGGGTCAGCAAGGTAAAAAAGGCCGTTGAAGAAGACCGGATGGTACCTTTTTTCCAGGGCATAAGAAACAACCAAACCGGTGAATTTGACATTTATGAATCCCTGGTTAGAATAATAGACAATGGAGAGGTGATAGCACCCAGGAGCTTTCTTGGTCCGGCCAAGGAAGTGGGCATATACAACGCGGTAACCACCTGCATGATTGACAAGGTCTTTGAGTATTTTTCCTCTCGCAAGGAGCTTTTCACAATAAATCTCTCACATGAGGATTTCGCAAATGCCAGGCTCATTGATTATATAACCAACAAGATACAGCAGTACCAGATTCCGCCCACCAGGATCATCTTTGAAGTGCTTGAGGAATTCAGCCTCAAGAACAATCCGGCATCATTTGATTTTCTGCGCGAATTAAAATCACTGGGGATCAAGATTGCAATTGATGACTTCGGTCTTGAATATTCAAACTTCTCAAGGCTTCTGGCAATTCAGGCGGATTACCTGAAAATCGCGGGGGCGTTCACGCGCAGACTGGATACCGACCCTTCAGGCTACAAGATCGTTCGCGCAATGAGCGACTTCGGCCACACCATGGGCGCGCAGATAATTGCGGAGTTTGTATATTCAGAAGAAGTGCAAAAACGGGTGATGGAAGTGGGGATAGACTATTCCCAGGGGAATTTATTTTCCCTGCCAGGACCTACCACCGAAGCCGCGATAGCTGAAGCATTCCACGTCCTGGAAAGATCATCAGAGGATGACTGACCGCAAGAACACCTTTCCCAAGGCAATTTATTTATTCTTCTTCTTTTTGTCCCCAAGGAACATGCGAAAAAACCTGGACAGCGGTCCCCTTTTTGGTGCAACAGGTTCTGCCTGAACAGTTGCCTTTTCAAGTTCCTTCTGGTAATTCAGAATCTCATGTTCACCGAAAACCACGATCAGGTAGGCCACATCGTTCTGGGGTGAAAAAACAGGATAGAAAGTCAGCTTCTGGCCCTCCCTCTCGATTTCCACCGGCCCCTTGGTTTTTCCGGCCTCCACAAGGATGGTATGAAAATCCAGGTCACTGACCTTCTCAAGAAGCGCGCTCCCCAGAAGTTCATTTGGGGAGAGCCTGTTTTTTTCAAGGAACCCGCCGCTCGTCTTCCTGATTTCACCGGTGCTGTCTACCAGAAGCAGGGGTACTTGCACGAGCTCCAGCACCCGGTCCATCAATGTGTTTAATAGAATTATACGATGCGATTTCCGTTCAGAAAGCGATGCGATCTCCTCATACATGCTCCGCATTTTCATGCCGAATGCGCCGAATGTTTTCAACCTGTCAAGGGGCAGGATGCCGCTCTGCCGCGCCAGGTCCATGAGTTTGTCCATCTTGCCTTTCATTTGACTGGAAGTCAGCAGCACGCGAATGCAGATGAGGACAAAGACGATCAATGCGATGATGCCGATAAACATAATCCGTTCGGCTGCAAATTTCTCCCCGAGGTCTGACAAGAGCAGATAACCTCCCAAAGCTCCTCCCGCGACAAGCAGGAATGCCATAACTACAAAAAGGATAAACTGCCGGACACGGATAAACATCATGGCTTTGCCCCCCCTGCCTATTCCATTTTGACCAGATCACCAAGGGAATCATTGTTTCCCACGACAAGGAGGATGTCACCATCAGTGAGGATGGCGTCTGCGTCAGGCAGTATCAATTCCTCCCTGCTCACGGGATTTCCCACGTCGTCCACGTCCTTGATGATGTGCTTGATTGAGATGATGTTCAGGTTGAATTTTTCACGGAGCTGGATGTTCCTTACAGTCTGGCCGAAGAAAACCCTGGGTACCTGTACTTCTGCAAAGCTGTAATCCTTTGAAAGCGGTATGGTATCAAGCACGTCCGGTGATATCAGGCGGAGCGCAATGCGCACACCTTCATCTATTTCCAGGTTGACCACTTCATTTGCGCCAACCTGGCGCAGCACAGTCTGATGAATTTCTGAAACCGCGCGCGCAAGAATATATGGAATGCCCCGCTTTTTCAAAAGCGCGGTCACGAGTATGCTCGCCTCTATGTCGTCACCGATTGCGACAATTCCGACATCCACGTCATCAAGCGGCGCTTTCTCGATTGCCCCCTCGTCCGTTGCATCAAGAAGGATTGCCGCTGTTACAGTGCTTTTAATTTTGTCGATGGCTTCCGGGTCCTCGTCAAGCGCAATCACCTGGCCGCCCTTCTGGCTCAACACCTCGCAGACCTTCCTTCCGAAAGTGCCCAACCCTATCACTGCATATACCTTTGACTTTGCCATACCATATCTCCTTTAAAAAAAACCACTATCCTATTGAAATGTCGCCACGCGGATACTGGATCTTGGTCGCCTGTGCCTGGTCCTTTTTTCCCACGGCGACGAGAATTGTCAGCGGACCAACCCGACCAAAATACATGAGAAAAACAAGCACCAGCTTGCTCATCCAGGAAAGCCCGGATGTGATGCCGGCCGAAAGTCCCACAGTGCCAAAAGCTGAAGTGGCCTCGAACAGTATTTTCAAATAATCGCCTTCATCAAAGACAAGCATGAAAAAAGTTCCCAGCACTATTGAACTCAGGGCGAAGATGAGCACGATAAAGCTGCGCGCCACGCGCTCCGAGGAAATATAGTAATTCCCGAGTCTCACCTGTGATTCCCCCCGCAACATGCCCCTGATCCTGGCCAAAATAAGCGCAACCGTATTGATCTTGATACCGCCTGCTGTACCGCCGGAAGCCGCACCAATGAACATGTATACGATCATCAGGAGATATGTGGCGCCCGCGAGATTACCTAAGGGAATCGTGTTGAATCCGGCTGTCCGCAGCGTGACCGACTGAAAGAAGGCGGAATAATACTGGTCTCCAAGCGAGTAGTCCTTCATGGCCCGTCCGTGTTCCAGGAAATAAATCATAAGCATGCCGGAAACAATCAGAATAAGCGTGCCAGCGAGCACAACTACAGAGTTCACGTTCAGTTGTTCCGGCTTACCCGGATTTTTTGAAAAGACCCTGCGGATGCGATATGCAAGGATGTCCCTGACATTCAGGATAACGGCAAAACTTATTCCGCCCAGAATTATGAGCCCGGCTATTGTCGCTGGAATGATCGGGGATGTCCTGTAAGATTCCAGGTTGTTGGAAAAAAGCGCGAATCCCGCATTACAAAACGCCGAGATGGAGTGAAACAATGAATAAAAAAACGTGCCAAAGCTCACACCCATGGTTGGCGAAAATCCCATAAAAAGCAGTACAGCGCCAGTACCCTCTATTATTATCGTGGAATATATCATGGTCTTAAGCGAGCGCGAAAAACTCTTGGCATCCTCCTCGCTTAGCATGTAACTCAAAAGAAGCTTGTCCGCCAGGGAGGTCTTTCGTCTCAAGGCAAAAAGCGCGGCATAGGAAAGGACCATGATTGAAAGCCCTCCCACCTGGATGAGGAGCATTATGATCAGCTTGCCCAGGAAGGTGAAGGCTGTGGCGGTGTCCACGACAATGAGTCCCGTAACGCAGACTGCCGAAGTAGAAGTGAAAAGAGCGTCAATGAAATGGAGGCCCATTCCGTCTGTGGTGGAAAATCCCATCATGAGGAGAAATGTCCCTGACAGGATCACGAATATAAAGCTCTGGAGTATTGTCTGCGCAGGGCGAATAGTCATGTTCTCCACATAATGTGCGAGCTTCTGGATCCGGCCAAAAATGCGCAGGGTCAGAACCGTATTGCGCACAAAGAGAACCAGCAACACCAGGCTTTCAGCGCCCCTGGGCAGCTGCCATGCTGTCTGCGCATTCACAACCATGAAGACGATGAAAAAGACGGCTACAGAGACAAATGAAAACAGATGCTCCCTGATATACATAAACGGATATCTGACGGAAAATATGGATGAGATGATTTCCACAATAATAAGTGTAAGGATTGCGTAGTCAATAATGGACGAAACAACAACCAGCTCCGGTCCCGGATTGTTCTCCTGGTCCAGAAAGAGCATGACAACAGTGAGGACGAGGGTGATTATGATCACCACATGGTGAAATTTCATCTGGCGGGGGCCTCTGTTAAAAGCCAGTAAAAGCGGAAGTTTGACATTTTGACATTATACCAGAAAGGGATTGTTTTTGCATCAGGTCTGGAAAAAAATGTCATGTGGGCGGCATATGCCGACACAACAAAACATAGACAGAATGCTTGTGAAAAACATGAGCTTTTCAGGCAGAAATCTGTTTTTTTCGCCGTTTCCTCCATGCTTTTACCACAAGCGAGATAACATAAAAAACACCTGCAAAGATGATAATTGTTGCTCCTGGCGGAAATCCTGGCTCATAACTCACAGCGAATCCGCCTACAGTGAAAAGAATATTCAGGAGTACTGAGGCGACCATAAGCTGCCAAAACCTGCAGGTAAAGGTTGAAGCGACTGCCTGCGGCAGGGAAAGCAGCGCAATTGCCATAACGATCCCAACGAGCTGGACAACAACAACCACTGTCAGGGAAGCAAAAAGCAGGAGAAAAAACGAGAACAGGGAGACTCTCACACCCCTGAGCTTTGCGTAGTCAGCGTCAAAGGCTATTGCCAGAATGGTTCTATGGAAAAGTGTAAAAAACAGGACCAAAAACAGGGCAAGGAACCCCATTGGCAGAAGCCCCTGTGCGGAAATAAGGGAAATATTTCCAAACAGGTAAAACTGAAGGCTCCCTGTGTTGCCAGGAGTGGCGAATATGAAAAAACCGCCGACTGCCATGCCAACTGACCAGATGACGCTTAATACCGTATCCTCCCTTTGTTTTGCCCAGATGGTTATGGCCCAGATTAAAAGCGCCGCAACAACGGCTGAAACAAGCGCGCCTGCCTCAGGTCCAACTTGCCATCCAGCCACGGTTTTCAGATACCCGGCAATGGCAAGGCCGCCCAGGAGAAAATGGGAAATGGCTCCTGCTGTTGCAGTCATTCTCCGCACAGTCAGATAGCTTCCCATGATGCCGCAGCTTATGGAGGCAAGAAAGGCTCCGACTACAGCATGCAGGACATGCGCATGTGCAAGCAAGTCCTGGAAAAAAATGGTCATCGGTTGCGCTCCTGATGATGATCGTGATGATGCACCAGTTCAACTCCGCACTGGTACATGTCCTGGATGTCTTCCCCGGTGAGCGCTGATGTCTCATGAAAAGCGAGGTCCCGGTTCAGACACATAATCCGGTTTGAGAGCCTGGGGACCACACCCAGGTCATGGGATACAAGTACAACCGCCATGGTGCTGGCCAGAGCCCGGATGAGGCCGTATATTTCAGCCTCGGTTTCACGGTCTATGCTCGCTGTGGGTTCATCCAGAAGAAGCAACACGGGATCACCCGCCAGGGCCCGGGCTATGAGTGCCCGCTGTCTCTGTCCTCCGGAAAGATCCTGAAAACCCCTGTCAGCAAACTCCTCAAGCCCGAGCCTTGACAGCACATTTCCCGCGGCCTTCCTGTCCTGGAGCGTGATGCGCTGTAGGCCGCGCTTGACACGACCCATGAGCACCACATCCATGACTGTCACCGGAAACGCAGGATCATAGAGCAGGTGCTGGGGCACATATCCGATCCTGGACATGGAAAGCTCGGGATAATGCCTGAAAACCGCTACCTTCCCGGCAGTGGGCTGGAGAAATCCGAGGATGAGCCTTAAAAAGGTTGTTTTACCCGAGCCATTGGGGCCGATTACGCTCACCAACTCTTCGGGATAAATGGAAGCGGTGATGTTCTCAAGTATCTTTTCATTTCCATAACTGAAACTCGCTTGATCAAACTCTATAAACGGTTTTTTTTGAGATGGGGTTTCAACAGAGGAACTATTTTTATTCTGGTTTTTCAGAGAAGCTTTTTTCATGGTGCAAGCCCATCCCTTATTTCCTGTGCGAATGTCATGAGATTTTGCGCCCAATCTTTGGCAAGTGGATCTATTTCCACAATTTTTGCACTTATGCTTTCCGCAAGCATGGAGACTTCCCTGCGAGGAAATTGCGGCTCTACAAATAGCGTATGGATGTTTTTTTCACGTGCAGATTCAACTATCCGGCTTATCCAACGAGCACTTGGTTCCTTGCCCTCAATCTCTACGGAAAGCTGGGTCAACCCGTATTCATCTGTAAAATAGCCAAATGCAGGGTGATAGACGAGAATGGTTCTCTGCTTTACTCCTGCAAGAACAGTCTGGATGTACTTGTCAAGTTCTTCTATTTCTGCCATGAAACCCGCAAAGCCCTTTTCGTATATGCTCTTGCCCGCAGGATCTATCCTGACCAGCGTATCCCTTATTTTTTCCGACTGCATTCTCACAAGCCGTGGCGAGAGCCAGACATGAGTATCAAGCAGGTCATTATTCAGATCTGCGCCGGCAACACCCCTGGTGGCAAAGACAGGTTCTTCAAGCGATCTGCGTTTGATGCCATCAGAGGTATCCACATATACAAGGTTT
>RPPD01000119.1 GCA_003818675.1 Spirochaetaceae bacterium | reverse complement strand
TTTCTCACAATATGACTGCAATGAGCAATATTATCTGCGCAAGGGAAAACACAGAAAGCGATATGAGAATTCCCAGGGAAACAGGTGACTTGAACTCCTCCCTGCCCTTGAGTATGTAGCCCATGTGTATGGCAAACGCAGCAAAACCTCCAGCTGTTGTACCCGCACAAAACAATAGACCTATGGGATCAAAGCGCACAAGAAATAAAAGCCCGGATAGAATCAGGAAGACCAAGGGGATGTGGATAACCAGAAACCCTGTTATCCCTATCTTCATTTTAAAGAGTTCCCATTCCCGCTTATAAGCGGAATCTATCTCATGCACCACAAGCATTGTAGCATTAGCAACATAGGCCCATAAAAGGAACTCGTACATGAAAACACTCCTTGGAAGCGTATGCTATGTTTTTTTTAGCAGGCTGTCAACAACAGTACTGTTATACAAATTCCTTTTATCAATACTGTCGATCCCCTTGCATGCAAGGCTTATATTTTGTATAACATGAAGGTAAATCTATGAAAGCCCGCGCACTGCAATGGACAATCACATTTATGAACTCGCTCTGCATACTGGGGATATTCTATCTTTTCACACTTTGCTTTTTCATTCCGGAATCTGGCCCGCTATTTATGATTATGGCGTCATGTCTGGTTCTCTTCATAGGTTTTTTTCTGATTGTACTATACTATCTTGAAAAAAAATATGAGAATCTTAAAAACAAGCTGTCATTTCTGCGTAATTATCTAATGATTTCATTGAGGATCATTCTTATTGGCGGAAGCATTTTGGTAGCGATAGTGCTTGTTGTCTTTGGCATTGTGACCGGAAACGGATACTACTTCCTCAATGCTGGCTGCCTTGTGGCTTTCATTATGGTCATCCTGCTTATTGAACTCGTCATCCGCGTTCTTCTTCCTTTGGCCGGCATTCACAACACTATATAGTCAGGTCTCCACCAAAGCTAAAAACAAGCAGATCCAAAGTATCTTTTTCTCCGGCGGGGACGGCAATCTCATCAATTGAAACCGATTTGCGTGTCTGCGATTTGACAAAAACCGACCAATTTCCCATATCAATCTGCAGCAGCGCTGAACCTGAATGAAAGACACCATCTTCATCCAAATCTATTGCATAAGAAATATTTCCACGAACAAGACCAACCTTGAATTCCAATGAAACATCAGTTGTTCCGGAAACAATATCCCTCTCCCACATGACTTTCCCGGACGCGGTCAAGCGCATCCAGTCAAAAGCCAGCGGAGTTATTGACAGCGTGCAACTTTCCCTGTCCCTGGAAAGTACAAGTGGCCCTCCGGATCTTTTTCCTGAATACCCAAGCTTGCACACTGGATAAGAAACAAATGAATCCGGCATATAAATATCAAGCGAGGCACCGAATGTCTCATTCCCTTCCCAAAAAGCTGATTCCACAGGCACTTTATGCGGGACGCTTTTTCTATAGTTCAGGCCCAGGACAAAGTGCTTTAAAAAAGCCATATCAGCATTAAGGCTGCAGACTAATGCCTCTTCCTGCAATGTCCCTGTCGTTGCAGCATATCCTTCACTTTTCAAACACAACATTGTCAGTAGCCGCAGACTTGATATTGACAAGGACCCTGAAACAGCACCAAACCAGCCGACTTGTGCATTCTCAGGAGCAGACAGGGCAATATCAGATACTATCCGAAAACCTTTGCCGGTGAATGCAAGCCTGTGCATAGCTGATCCAATAACCCCCGGTATCCTTGGCAGTCCATTATAAAACCATCCGGTTTCCGGCTTTTCAGGTACAATCGACATATCAAGGATTAATTCCTGTGTTATATCAGGAATAAAAGAATATTTTAAAAAAAGACCTGCCATGGATTTCTCATCTTCCTTCTGTATAATATACAGATTCAGAATATCACCAAAAAATGAGATTTCCAGACCTGTTCTTGGATTTTTCTGAAACGATGGCGCCAGGGCTATTTGGGTTTTTTCGGTAAAGACACTGCTTGCTGCCTGATACCCCATTGGATTTTCCAATTCACGCAACAGCCCTGAAAGTCTTATGCTTCCTATGGTGAAAAAACTGCTCCCAAATCCCCAGCCAAGCAGTTTTTCATTTTCAGCAAGCACAAATGCCTTTGCAGAATCATTCCAGAGCACAGTCCTTGCGATAAGGCTCTGGAAATCAGAAAAACGAACAGATGCCTGGAAATCTGCTCTTGCATTTCCAGCAAGCAGTGTAATAGATGACACCATGACAATTATTTTTTTCATGTAAATGTATATGCAAAAACAATGCCAGATCCAGACGCAAAAAACCTTAGGAATTTACACTTGTTTACAAAATAAGTCGGCGTTTCGATGTATTTGATTATCGGGAAGGAGAATCGTCAATTACGGAATCTTCGCGATGAGGTCCTTGAGTTTGGGATTCTTTTTCAAGTCTTCAGCCAGGCCCTCATCACGCATCTTGTTCCTGTATTCAGGCTCTGCAAATGAATATGTGAACTTTGTGTGTACATCGTATTTACCTTTAAGAAGTGCGTAAGTGTCTTCGGTCATTACCATTTCTTCGTCAGTTGGAATAACGAATATTTTCACCCTGGACGAGGTGGTTGATATTACTGTTTCCGCGTTTCTGGTGCGTGAAAGTGCGTTCTTTTCCCTGTCAAGCACAATCCCCATAGATTCCAGGCCGTAGAGACATTTCCCTCTTATAAGCGGATTCATTTCACCAACACCAGCTGTGAACACAATGGCGTCTACATGTCCCAGTGCCGCATAATAGGCACCAATATATTTTTTTAAACGGTAGGATTCAATCTCAATGGCAAGTTTTGACTGCTCCTCGCCTTTCTCTGCGCCAGTGATAACATCGCGGCGGTCAATGTGTTTTTCCGTTATTCCCAGTATTCCGCTTTTTTTGTTGAGAATGGATTCCACTTCCTTGCCTGGCTGGCCTGTCTTGTTCATGATGAAAAATGGGATCGCAGGATCAATGTCTCCTGATCTTGTGCCCATTACCAGGCCCTCAAGCGGGGTCAGGCCCATGGATGTGTCAAAGGAAACTCCGTCTTTAACTGCATTTGCGCTGACACCATTTCCAATATGTAAAGAGATAATATTAGTGGTCTCTGGTTTTTTTCCCAAAAGCACTGCTGCCCGTTTTGCCACATACAGCAGTGAAGTGCCATGGAAGCCATACTTTCGTACCCGAAAATCCCTGTACCAGCCATATGGAACTGCATATATATAGGAACTGGCGGGCATTGTCTGGTGCCATGCTGTGTCCAATACTGCACAGTGCGGCACATTTGGGAACAGTGCCTGGGCTGCTTCTATGCCCATGATGTTTGCAGGATTGTGCAGCGGGCTCAAATCGCTCACTTGCTTGAATATATCCAGCACTTCTTTGTCTATCAAAGTGGACTTGGAAAAGCGGTCTGCTCCATGTACAACACGATGGCCAACAGCTCCAATGACACCAAGATCTTTCATAACGCCAAACTCCGGGTCCAACAGGCAATCTATCATGGCCGAGATCGCCTCCTTGTGAGTGGGACAGTGCTTTTCAAATTCCTTCTCTGGCTTTCCAGAAGTCTGGTGTTTGATCACGGAGCTGGGAGTACCCACCCGCTCTATCATGCCGCGGGCTGTCACATATCTTTCCTTCCAGTCATATACCTGGTATTTTACCGAGGCACTTCCACAGTTCAATGTGAGTATCATCATATTATTTTCCCCTGGATTATGATCACTTCTGCCGCTTCTTGTCTTTGATGAGACGGTTTATAACATCACGATTGTCAAGAAGCGTGCTTAATGAAAGATTGAAAGACAGCCTGAAGATTGTCTTGGCAAAAAGACGCGAGACATTTGCCGAAATATACCATTCACGTTCCAAAAGCCGCGCTTCATGATATACCGCGTTAGTGCCAATGATCTTGTAGAATAAGCCCTTTTGATATGCCTGGTCAAATATTTCTACTGCCTCGCCGTTGAAAAACGGAAGGCTTATTGCGCAAATAATTTTTTCCGCGCCCCAGCTTTTGAGATTCTCCATGGCTTTCATGAGTGTGCCGCCTGAGCCCAGGATATCATCAGACATGAAGACGTTTTTCCCTTTAACGTCTCCAAGGAGATAAACCTTGGTGATATTGTTGTCCAAAGCGCTGGCGGTAATCTTGGAATAATCCCGCTCCTTGTAAAGCATGGCGAGCGGTTTGTTCAAAGACAGGGCATAAAACTTGTTGCGCTCTACTGATCCTGTATCAGGGGAGACTATTGTTAGGTTTTCATCCTCCAGGTCGCAGACTTCCGAAAGTGCGCGCAATATCTGGTAGGATGCGTGCAAGTTCTCAAGCCTTAACCTGTTGAAGGAGTTTTCTATTTCACGGGAATGAATATCAAGGGTTATTATCCTGGAGACACCCATGTATTCCATTATCTGGCCCATCCGCGCTGCGGTCAGTCCTTCCCTTCCCTTTTTCTTGTGCTGGCGTGAGTAGGGATATGTAGGCAGAACAACTGTAACACGGGCGGCGCCAGCCTGAAGCGCTGCATCCACTGTTGTAAACAGGCACATGAGGTGGTCATTCACGGAAAGTATATGCGATTCGGAAGTCTTGTTGATTATAATTGGATATTGGTTGGCGAGGTCCTGGATGATATAAACATCCTTGCCGCGAATGGAAGTCTCCATGGCTGTTTTAAACTCGCCGTTGGCAAATCTTGTAAACGAGGTTTTTACGCGAAAATCAGGTATGAGCCTTCCGCCGTTCTGCTGTGGCGAAGCGTCCTTGATAGTGAACAGATCACGATTTAATGAAAACTTCTTTAGAAGATCAGCTTCTGGTATCTTGTATTTTTTTGACAGGCCTGCAAGCTGCGAATTGACTTTCTTTGCGGCAATTGATCTGATGTTGGTGATGACTTCATCTGCGAAGTGAATTCCACCAGGGCAAGCGATTATTCCAATATCCTGAAGATCGGTCTTTCTCATATTCACCGAAGCTTGTTAAAAATGTCATTTTTGATGTTGCGGACAAAGGACTGTACGCTCATCTGTTGGGAACAGCAGACAGGAACCTTTTTGGTTTCACGGCCGCAGATAGGACAGAAAAGTGAAAGGCCGTCAAACTCCATGGGCCTTCCACAGCAGACAGGGAAATCCGCTTCCTCGTCGCAGACTTCACATTTGAACACCTGTTCCCGGAGATGGGCCATCTACACTCCTCCTTGTACCGCGTTGGCGTATGACTCTCAATGGATGAATATAATGTTACAATAAAAAAACTGGCTCGTCAAGAATATTGATTTCTTCTATTACTTGAGACTGCGGAAGAGAACAGGACGGCTTCCCAGAAGCTTCTTGAATGCCTGTTCTATACGGTTTCTCTTCTGTTCCAAAGTTTTTTCAAAGGTTTCAAGCTGCGCCTGTGCTTTATTCAGACACAGGTTTCCTGTAGCACCAGTATGTTTTTTTGCAGCTATGACAGTCCCTGGGTCCATGTTTGAAAGCTCGTCCAGGTGTAGCCCAACTTCTTTATAAGCATCCCTGAAAGGCATACCGCCTGATACAAGCTCCAATGCCCGGTCAGTTGCATAGATTTCCGGGATAAAACCCCTGGCAAGGTTTTCCCTGTTGACCGTAAGCCTGTTCATGGTATGCTCCATGACCCTGACACAGTCAAGCGCGGTGTTGGCACCACGAATGAAGGCACCCTTTGTTTCCTGAAAATCCCTGTTATAGCCAGTCGGAAGCGCCTTTATAATACCCTTTATATGGATTACTGCGGCAGAGACAGTAGAAGCCTTTGCCCTGATTAATTCCAGACCACACGGATTTTTCTTCTGGGGCATTATGCTTGAACCAGAGCAAAGCTGTGCAGGAATACTCCAATAACCAAACTCTGGCATTGAAAAAAGTATGAGGTCCTGCGCCATTTTGCTCAACGTGAGAACCATCTGCTCAGCTGCGTCCAGTATTATTGATTCCATCTTTCCGCGGCTGTTGTTTACATAAAGCACATTATTTTGCAGCTTTGCAAAGCCCATGGAATCACTCACCATCTCGCGGTCAAGGGGAAGAGGCACACCGTAGCTGGCCGCAGAGCCCAGCGGACACATGTCGTTTAATTCATATGCTGTGAATGCCAGGGTGAGGTCATCAAGGATCTCCTCTGCGAATGCCGCAGCCCACAGACCGACTGATGAGGGCATGGCTATCTGCATGTGGGTCCTGCCCGGCATTGGAACATCCTTGTGTTTTTCAGCAAATGCAAGACATGTCCCGGCAAGAGCCGTGCCTGCCTGAATAAGCTCAAGGAGATAATCACGTGCATAAAGCCTTACCGCTGCTATGACCTGGTCATTCCTTGAGCGCCCGGTATGGATTTTTTTGCCGGCATCCCCGGTTTTATTAACCAGCCTGTTTTCTATTGCGGTATGCCCGTCCTCGTCGTGGAGATCAATCTGGAATTTGCCTGCCGCATCATCATTAATGATGGCAATAAGCTCCTTCTTCAGATCCTCAAATTCCTTTTGCGTCAGAATTCCAATCTTGGAAAGCATTGCCGCGTGCGCAACCGAGGCCACGCAGTCAGCGGCAATGATATTATTATCCAGTCTATAATCCTCTCCGACAGTAAATTTCTCAATTAAAGCATCCAGATCATAATTTTTCTGCCAGAGTTTTGCCATGTCTATTTCCCCTTTACCTTCCGGTTGCGCTTTGCGAGGATTTCAAAGGGAAGTCCCCTGACCTTCGCCGCATTGGCGCACCAGCGCTGGTCAAATCCTTCGGCTTTTATTGACCGGATTTCCGGATAAAAGAGTGACGAGTCAGGCCTGTTGCGCTCAACAATTGTGATATTGCCCTTGTACAGCTTCACTTTTGTTACACCGTACACGTTTTTCTGGCTCTGCTCAATAAACGCATCAAGATCTTCCTTCAGGGGGTGGAACCA
>RPPD01000118.1 GCA_003818675.1 Spirochaetaceae bacterium | reverse complement strand
GATTTTAGGACTCATATGATTTTGCGACCTGGTCTGGAAGACTTAAAAATAATCGGCCTGTATACCGGAAAGATCATCAAGGGCATCGGGTTGCTCATGCTGATCCCGATGGCAACCGCAGTCGCCTTTGTCGAATGGAACGCGGCCATGGATTTTCTCATTGGCATCGGCGTCTGTTTCCTTTTCGGCCTGTCCATGGACCTGTTGTGCGCGACAAAGCGGGATCTCGGCTGGTCGCACGGCCTCGTGGTGGCGAGCTTCTCCTGGCTGGTCGCGACCGTATTGGGCGCAATCCCGCACTGGCTGTCCGGCCATTTCGGTTCCTATCTCGACGCCATGTTCGACATCATGAGCGGTTATACGACCACGGGGCTGTATCTGATCCAGGATCTTGACCATGTGAGTTACAGCCTCAACATGTGGCGCCACGTCCTCACCTTTGCCGGAGGCCAGGGTATCATCGTCATCGCCCTCACCTTTCTGTTCCGCGGTACCACGGGAGCGTACAAGATGTATGTCGGGGAAGGAAAGGACGAGCGGCTGCTCCCGAACGTTGTGCAGACAGCGCGAGCCATCTGGACTGTATCCCTCACCTATTGCCTTGTGGGCACGTCCGCGCTCTGGATCATGGGCATGATCCTGGGCCAGGGTCCGGTGAGGGGATTTCTTCATGCCCTGTGGGTGTTCATGGGATCATGGTCCACCGGCGGATTCGCCCCGCAATCGTACAATGCCGTGTATTATCATTCGCTTGCGTACGAGATCATCTGCACGGTGATCTTTATCGCCGGTTCTTTCAATTTTGCCCTGCATTGGGCAATCTGGACCGGGAAACGCTCGGAGATACGAAAGAATATCGAGATACGGTCATTTTTCATAACGGTAACGGTGTGCATACTCATCGTAACATTCGGGCTCATGCAGCTTGGGGTGTATCCGGATGTAATCGCCCAGTTCCGCAAGATGTTCTATCAGGTGGCGAGCGCGCACACCACGACCGGGCTTTCCACGATTTATTCGCGCACATTTGTCAGGCAGTGGGGGCCGCTCGCCATGCTGGGCATCACCATGGCGATGGCCATCGGCGCGAGCGCATGTTCCACCGGCGGCGGATTCAAGGGAATCCGTGTGGGCATCATCGCCAAGTCGCTCATCCAGGAAGTGCGCCGGATGATTTACCCGGAAAGTGCCCGAGTGGTGGTCAAATGGCACCACATTACTAGCCGCGTCCTCACTGAATCCGTTGTCCGGTCGGCAATGCTCATTGTCCTCTCGTATATATTCATCTACGTTATCGGCGCCTTGATCGGTGTCTGCTTCGGTTATGATTTCATCCAGGCTTTGTTTGAATCGGTCTCGGCGGGTTCGAACACCGGCCTCTCCTGCGGGGTGACAACTCCATCCATGCCCGAAGTTATGAAAATTTATTATGTCTTTTCAATGTGGGCGGGCCGTCTGGAGTTCATGAGCGTGTTCGCGCTCGCCGGTTTTATTTCCAGCATGGTGAGGGGCAAATAATATGGTTGATGGAATGCGTGAAAAAAATCCAATAAAAAAAGCGATCTTGATATTCCTGGCAGTCCTGGCGCTTGGATCGCTTCTTTTCGTTTTCCTGCATGGCATACGCGGATTTCTTCCCGCCCAATCCCTTGGCGACAATCCCGGGTATAAGCTTCCCGAAAGCAATGCTCCAGCGGGAGAAGCGGTAGACAGCGTAACGCTCGTGGAAAACGCCGCTGCATGGAACGGCCGTACGATCACATTCACCGGAGAAACCATCGGGGAATTCATGGCCAGAGGAGATATGGCGTGGATACACTTGAACGATGATTCCTTCAAAGACGGCAACCTTGAGGAAAACGGCGGGTTGGCGGGCTACAACTCAGGACACGCGGTCTGGATTGCGAGCGTTGATGCGACAAAAATATCCATGTACGGAGATTACACTCACAGCGGAGATATCGTAAAAGTTACGGGCGAATTTCATGCCGCATGCCGCGAGCACGGGGGAGACATGGACATCCATGCTGTTTCGCTTGTTGTCTTGCAGCCCGGGCATGCCGTGTCTCATGAGTTTGCCTTTAACAAGGCCCTCATCGCCCTGGCGCTCTGCATTGTGTCCGGCGCGCTGTTCGCAATCAGGCGGATGCTGGCGCGAAAGTGAACGCAATCCGGACTTCTGTGCAATCATGCGGGATCAAGAACGTAGAACCGGTACCCGATGCCTGGGACCGTAAGCAGGATTTCCGGTAACGCCGGATCATCCTCGATTTTTTTCCTGAGCTGGAGCATGTATACGCGGAGATAACTTTCATCCGGTGTTGCGTCGGCACCCCATAGCTCACGGATCAGGTCATTCCTAGTGACGACCTTGCCTGCGTTGGCTGCGAGATATTTTAAAAGCACGTATTCCGTAGGCGTAAGGCGTATCTCCTCGTCCGATTTCCTCACCACTCGGGCTTCAAGGTCAATTACAATCCCCTTTGACCTGATCAATTTCACCGACTGGTCCGGGATGATGTTGCGCAGTGTGACCCTGATTCTTGCAAGCAGCTCGCCCATGGAAAACGGTTTGGTGACATAGTCGCTTGCGCCTGCGTCAAGAAGGCTTATCTTGGATTCGTCGGAATCAAGGACAGTGAGGACAATGACCGGAACCATGGACCATTCGCGCAGGCGCACAAGTGTTTCCTCTCCTTCGCTGTCGGGCAGGCCGAGATCGAGAATGACAAGGTCCGGGTGCTTTGACGCGGCGAGCGCAAGGCCCTCGGCAGCCGTGGTGGCATCAAGGGTCTGGTACCCGTGCGCCTCAAGCGAGAGCCTTAGCATCCGCCTGATCGAAACATCATCGTCGACTACCAGTATAAGAGCGCCCTCGGACATCATCCCTCCTTCCGTGCCGCGCCGTTAACAACAGGGATGCAC
Organism: Spirochaetaceae bacterium; assembly: GCA_003818675.1. The sequence continues at coordinate 4,042 of RPPD01000118.1, read as the reverse complement.
ACGGTGAATATTGCGCCGCCCTCAGGCGCATTGGAAGCCCCGATGCTTCCGCCGTGCGCCTCCATGATGCGCTTGCATATGGTTAGCCCCAAGCCGAGACCCCGTGATTTCCTCCCCCGTGTGTCGTGCGGTTTGTCAAAAATCGAGGTCAGTTCATCCTCGGGAATTCCCGGACCCGAGTCCCGGAAGGAAAGCAGGCACTTCTCTACATCCGCCATTCCCGTTATGTGGAGCGTTGCATTGACGCCCGCGTGCCTGGCAACATTTCCCATGATATTCGCCAACACCTGCTCGAACAGGTTGAAATCAACATATATCAATGGGAATCCCTCCGGCAGTTCGCGACTGACGTTTATCCCTTGCAGGGCGTCGGCATCCTTGGACAGAACAGCGTCAAGGATGTCCCCCACCTCATGCCACTGCCGCGACAGCTTGAGCCTGCCGGATTGCATCCGGCTCATGCCCAGCATATTACCGATAACGCGGTTTAACCGGTCGCCCGCGCGCTTGATCTCGGTGACGAGCCCGGTACGCACCTTTTCGTTCGTCCCCACGGCCGGATCGAGCAGGCTCGACGAAGCGCCGTTGATGGTCGTAAGCGGAGTGCGCAGTTCGTGGGAAACGCTGTCAAACAGGATCTTGTACAGCCGCTCGGATTCCGCGACAAGCACGTTATCCCGGTCGCGCTGCGCCAATGCCTCACGCTCGAGCGCAATGGCGATCTGGTTCAACACGTTCTGGAGAAACAGCTCCTGTTCGATGGTGTACTCCCGCTTGTCCACAGGATCCAGGAGCATCACTCCAAGGATGCCTGACTGGGCGATAATCGGAAGATAGCACAGGTCGTTTTCGGAGAAATGCACGGAAAAGCGGCCAGCGGTCTCGCGGTTGCGGAGCACCCAGTAGATGACGCTGTACTCTTTCGCTGTCATCCTGATGCGGCCGCGGGGCGTGTTTTCAACATTGTATTTTTTCAGTTCGCCCGTCAGATACAGCTCCACCCTGGCTTCCATGAACTGGCCTGTCGTATCCTTTATCACACAGCACAATTCTTCCATGCTCCTTGCCGCGTCAATCGCCTTCGTCAGTTCATAGAGCATCGTGATCCGCTTTTCGCGGTTCCGCAGGACCCTCTCCTTGTGCCTGAGCTGGGTTCCCAAAAGCCCGACAATCACGGCGATCACGAAAAAGACCAGGTTCATGAGCGCGTCCTCAAGCAGTCCTATGTTGAAGGTGAACAGGGGCGGTATGAAAAGAAAATTCCACAAAAGCGCGCTCGCAAACGAAACAAATACGACGGTTGTCATCCGCACATTAAAGAGCGCGTAAACAGTCACGAACATGAGATACACCAGGGCGATGGTCCAATAGCCGGTCAGCGGTACCAGCAGTAGATTGACGCCGGTGATTGCGGCCACTGCAACAAGCGCGATCGCGAACGCCTTCAGGTACTGGGCAAGGAAACCAAGCTGCACGCGCGGCACTTCCATTTTCCCGGGCGGAATATTGCAGGGGACGACCTGGATCGCGAGTTGCGTGTCCGCATTCAAAAGCCTGCCCGTGACCGAACCCCTTGAAAAAAGCATTGAGAGCGGAAATCTGCGCGTCTTTCCCACCACCAGCTGCGCGGCGCGGAGCTGGGTGGCGACGCGGATGATCCCGGCCACCGGATCCGGATCCGCGGTGGAAAGGACCTGGGCACCCATGGAGCGCGACATCCGGAGATTGGCAAGGAGGTTCTGCTGTGCCGCCTCAGTCATTTTTCTGCCCTGATCGACGTACACCACCGCCCACGGCAGGTTCAGTTTCAACGACAGTTCCCCGGCAAACCGGATGACCACAGCAGAGGTGGGACTTGCGCTTATTGCCGCCAGGATCCTCGGTCTGTTTTCAGAAACATCCTTTTCCATCACCCCTGCAGCAGCTGACGATATTGATTCTGCTGGAGTAATATTGACAGGAGCGGGATCATTCATGATATTGCCCCCCTCTTCACTATGCGGTGAAATTGGTTTTTTTTCAACAGTGTTCCGGCCTGTTTGTTTTCGCGGTCGTGAAAAAACCTGGATACTCATTTGACAAACACCTCCCTGCCGATTGCATGATTCATTATTCACAATGTACAGGACATTTCGAATAATCGCCTATTGGAAGCGAGGTGAAAAAAAGGACATGACCTGTTATTAAATTGTTAATACACCGGGTGTATTCGTTAATATTTTGTGAATGACAGAAAAAACAAGAGGAGTTGCATAATTCAAGATAGTAAGTATATGATAATCACAATTATCATGGAAACAGCAGAACAACCGGTCAAAAAATTTACCGTAACCTCTGTCCAGGATTTTCTGGACCTTTATGATGTCTTTTTCCCTAAAATCTACAACTTTATCTTCCGTGATGTATGGCACGTCGAGACCGCGGAGGACATCACGGCAACAGTATTCGAAAAAGCGCTTTCCTTCATAAAAAGACACAATATTGTGATAGAAAATTTTCAGGCCTGGATATATAAAATTGCCACAAATGAGCTGTTTTCGCATCTTAGAAAGAAGGGGAGGAAAAAGACTCTGAGCATAAATGACGAATCTCTGAACCTGGAAAATCTCCTGCCAGATGAACGTCAGGATCCGTCCAAGTATGCAGATTTCATGGACTTAAAAAGGGCAATAGGTATTCTAAAGCCCAAAGATGCCCTGTTAGTAGAGCTGCATTACTTTGAAAAGCGCGACTATGCAGAGCTTGAGGAAATACTGGGTGAGCGTCAGGTGACCCTGCGTTCACGAATTCACCGTATACTGCAGAAGCTGGAAGTGCTTCTGACTGAGGACAAAGCATGAGCGAAAAACAGGATATCAAACAGCGCCTCAGTTCTATTTCTGTTCCAGGTTTCCAAAACCCGGCTTTTCAGGAAAAGCTTAGGAACAGGCTTGAGATGCTTGCCATGGAGAAAGAACCAGCAGTTGAAAAAAAGCAGTGGCCTTCAATAAAAGTCTTTGTCCCAATTATGGGAGCAGCCGCAGCCTGTATTATTGTTCTGATTCTCCTTTTCTCAATCCTCTTCAACACAGGCAAAACACCCTCTTCAGGTGCTGTTATAGCCGCTTCTGTTGGCAAGTGGTCAATAACCAATAATGAAAACCTCCGCCAGGATCCAGGCAAACAGGAGATTACCCTTCCCGCGGCGCTTTCAACGGACAGCGGTTCCTTCATGTATCTGACAATTGGAAATTATTATTCCATTGGCATCCCTGAAGAATCAGTAGTCAGAATTGAATACCCCATGGATTCCAGCCCTGGAGAACAGGTCCTCTGTACCCTCATTTCAGGAACCATTATGGTGAAGAGCACCGCATCTTCAGTATCATCGGGGCTTATGGTTAACACACCCTCATGCAAAATATATCCAATGGGAACAATCTTCATGACCCAAATCTCTTCTGATGGCAAAACAGAGGTCACGGTTTTGGAAGGTTCAGTGAAAATCGTAACAAGCTCACAGACAACTGCAGGACAGGTTGATATTCCCGCTGGAACAGAGGCGGTCATTGTCCCGGACAGTCCTGATTCCCCAAAAATCCAGCCTATAAATGAAAACAGACGCAAGATCATGAGCACGTTTGGAGAAATGAATCCTGAAAAGGGAATTCCATCCCTGCTTCTGACATCCATGCCCAGGGAGAACTCACAGGATTTGCCAAATACAGATGAAAACCTGACAGACCCGGACCAGGAAACGCCAGGACCTGAAAAGGTCCCAGAGATATCAGATGAGGCAAATATCAATCAGACAAACCACACAGGTTCCGCAAATACCGATAAGACTACAATTTTAATTGGCGCACTCAGAATGTGGCCAAATAGTTTAATTGTGAGTACAGATTCAAAGACAGATGCGACCAATGGCCCAACTGGAAGCAATATCCACGATATCTACGTACCACGCTTTGAAACACGGGATAAATTTTCAATCTGCATAACCTTCACGGACAAGGAGACTCGCATCTCCCCTGATGTTTTCTACCAGATCACGCTCTCTGCG
>RPPD01000117.1 GCA_003818675.1 Spirochaetaceae bacterium | reverse complement strand
TGTTTTTTCCAGCTCTGAAAGCAAAAATGTCACGCAAAATGACGACATGAAAAAATATTGAAATGTGTGTAGTGTTTCAGCATATGGTTTGAAAAAACCAAGATATGGAACATCCTGGAACTGAATAATTGCGCGGTTATTTAAAAACAAATTTAAAAATAATTGAAAAAGTCCATAAAATGGAGGCCCCTGGTTCCCGCGATCCAGGGGCTATTTTTTGTCAACCAGGTGTACTTGGAAATCATTAGTAGTCTGTCAAATTTGAAGTATGCGATGAAAGGTAATTCATCTCCTGGATAAATCCGCGCACAACCGGTAGAATCTATCCCTGGCAGAAAGATTCTGATTGTTGGCAAGCATTGCTCGGGTTCCCTCAAGTCTTGTGAACACGGGTTTTACAGCGACAATTCTCCCATTATAAATGCCAATCTGCAGAATCATGGAGTCTGTCGCATTTGGCCATCCTTCCATGCCGGGAAAAATAAAATTGCCAAGGGAATAGGCGATAAGTTTCTCCCTGTAGACTTCCAGCCCCTGCAATACATGCGGATGCGAACCCAATACAAGGTCTGCTCCCGCATCAATGCACTTCTGGTAAAGATTTCTGATTGAAGCATCTGGCACATCGGCATATTCTATGCCAGCGTGCACAACTGCAATATCAAATGTGTCCGGGCTGGACATCCTCTGCAGCGCTTCAAGTCCATTATCATCCCAAAGTACGCCAGGACGATCTTTCGCAGCCTTAAGCTGGGCAAGCGGTACTTCAGATGGATAGGCGCCAAAGGAAATAATATTGAGCCTTGTATTATTGACAACTGTGCAATACGGGGTCATGGCCTCTTTCAAGTTCATTCCTGCGCCTGAGAAGTTGAGTCCATGGAGTTTCATGTTTGACAAGGTGTCTATAAATCCCTGCAGATTGAAATCATATGTATGGTTGTTGGAAAGCATGAGATAGTCAAAACCTGATTCTGCAAGCCTGCCAAGTGCTTCCGGTTTGATTTTAAACTGGTATGATTTTTGGAAGCGCGAGTCATATGCAGTTGCCGCAGCCTCAAGATTTCCAATAAGAAAGTCCGCATTTTTCAGCAGGGGGAGGGTGTTGCCAAACACGAGTGATAGGCCATCAGGTCCGGATAGGAGGATTTCATCCACGCTCCTGTCCGGCATTATGTCTCCAACGGCATATATCCATGTGATTGGATCTTCATTTATTTCTTGGATCTCTGCAAACCATGAGAGCAGTTGTTCTGGTGCAGCCATATCAATTGACAGGAAAATATTTTTTAAAGGCGAGAGAAGTCTGCTTTTATCCGCGGATTCATGGATCCCTTCGGGTTCAGGTACCCATACGGTTTCAGGAAGACAAATTTCATCAAGTGAAAGAACTTTATTGTTTCCGGGCGTCTGCTCCAGGATATTCCTTGTCCTTGCAGCCCATGTCCTGATGGTGATTTTACTCAAGCGGCTGCTGCAGCTGGCAGGGTTTACCGCGGCTTCCATGGCAAAGAATTGGACAGTTCCAGGGGCATCCGGGTCAGCAAAGACATATTCCAATCCGGTCGGAAGCGGATATTCTGCCAGGAGTCTGTCAAAATGCCTGCCGGTTTCCTGAGCTATCGTGATGGTAACCCGGTGAGGGCCCCATTTGAAAAAGGAAATGCAATACAGCAGGAGCAGCAGAAAAAGCAATGGATTGAATCTGGCCAGGAAAGTCCTGGGGCCAGTCGCCTGTTTTTTGGATGATCGCAACATGGGTGCCTTAACCCCTGGGCCTGAGTATGCCCCAGATTTTTGTGAGGTCAGCCTCGCGGTACCAGCCAGGCATCTCACGGCTGCGCCCCACATATTCTATGGTCAGTGCGCTTCTTCTTGAAAAATCAATCCATTCCACGAAGATTGCGCTGTGGCCTATTTCTTCATAGGGCAGATTGCGGTACATCACCCAGTCGCCTGGCTGCAGCATGGCTGGATCTGCGAAGGGGCCTGTTTCCTTTTCCATGTAAATCTTTTCGCGCTTGTCAGCCGGAAATCCAGCCTTGATGTAAACGGCATTGACAAAATCCCAGCACCCGCCAACTATGACTTGCTTTGAAAAGACCATGGTGTCTCCTGCAGCCAGCACTTTAGAACCAACACCTGTTCCCTGGGCGTGACGCTTGCCAATGGCGGCAATGGATTCAATCGTAAGGTCGTTTGATCTGGATTGGGGTGGCTTATTTGAATCAGTCGCTGGTGATGATGAACCAGTGCGGGGATGACCGAGTTCTATTTTTACAGTACCGCATCCTGAGAAAAAAAGAATGGTAAAAACGAGGACAGCTGCAGGCGCGTGTTGCAATATATTTCTTTTCATGACATGTTCCTATTCCATTTTCCTTGTGACAATCTCATGCGGCCTGTTGCCTACATCGCCGTACGCATAGTATTCCTCGCGCACAAGCCAGTTTCCGTCAGTGTCAAATTTCTTGTATTCATATCTGATTTCCACTGCAAGCGTATTGTCAGGATTGAAGAGCCGTATATAGGTCAAAAACCCGCGGGAGTCATAGACATGGTCCTTGCGGAAAACAAGTTTCCCTGCTGCGTCCATGTGTGAAATCTGCAGAATCTTCCCGCTATTGTCTTTTTTGGTCACGTACTGCTGGAAAATGCTGCCGTCAATGCGCTTGACAATTTCTGTTTCAGTATCACCCTTTAGAGTTATTGCAGACGTGCGGATGAGTTTGTTGCCCGCGTTAAAAAAAGATTTTATTGTTCCTTCAGGCCCGTAGCTATAGATAATTTTTTCAAGAATTCCATTTTTTCCATCTGAAAGCTCTTCGGAAACAAGTTTGTTGTCTTTGCTGAATTGCTGGACCAGTACCTTTATGAGCTGGCCTTTGGACCATTCCTGCTCCTTGAAGCTCCAGGTAAATACATGGGTCTCGCAGGTGATCTTTGAACAATTACGGACTGGCGCTTCTGCGAGTGCGGACACACATATCCACGCCAGCATGCATGCGAACAATAACACTCTTTTCATGACACCATGATCCTTTCTGGTAACAATGTAGTGCGGAGTCATGAAAATATCAAAGGAAAATCCTGCGGTATCTTTATTTTTTCAGGTTCTTTTCTGGCACAAGGTATATCATGGGGATGCTCACAACTGTGACAATGTACTTGATTATCACATTTATCAGGAAAATACTCAGCACTACCTCCCATGAATAGGTGAAAGCAAATGCGGCAAATGTAAAAATCGCGCTGTCCACGGGAACACTCACGCTGTTGGAGACAAGCACCCTTGCCCATTGGTGTCTGCCAGTGATCCTTGTCACAAACCAATGGTAGATTTCCGTGTCAATCAGTTCGCTGGCGATCTCGGCAATGATGGAGGCGATTACCAGGCGCGGGGTCAGGGCAAAAATGCCGATGAAGGCATCATGCCAGACAAAGTCATTGTGGCTTGGGAAAAATGCCGTGAAATAAACATAGGCCGCCATCAGCATGTTGATTGCGCCAGCAACAATAATTACAAGGCGGGCCTTGTCTTTTCCAAGTTTTTTATGGATCAGGTCACGCAGCGTGAAGGTGATGGGGTAGATGAATGTGCCCATGTCAATGGCAAATCCAAAAAGGTTCCCGAGCTTGTTACTGGTGATGTCCGAGAGCATTTGCGCGGCGATGTATGACGCGACCAGAATAATCGCAATGCTGGAAAATTCCGCAGGGCGCGCGGATCCTGGGAGATGCTTCTTCTGTAATGATTTCATTAATGACTCCTGTTTTGGTTGTGGAGAATCAAGAATTTCCCTGGCGTTTACCTTAATAGAAATTCTTGATTTCTCCTGAAGCTCCCCGGTACTATTGTGGGTTAGTACAAGAGTGGGTTGCCGGGGTGCGTGGGCGGGTGGAACTTCGACCGCCGTACATGCAAGAATATAGCATGGCATACGTTCAGGTTCAAGTGGAATCGGACTGTTGCATACCCGTTCAGGTTATTCCAATTCGCGGGCCAGCTCCGCCAGCCATTCGTCAACACCGGTTTGCGGTATGCTTAAAGCGCGATACTTCGGCGCTTCCATGGGATAGCCGCCGACATCGTTCTGGCTGTCTATTATTTTGCCCGAACCTGCAAAAAAGTCGGTCACTAACCTGATATCAGTTTTATCGCGATTCCGGGGCCGGGCCCCGGAATGGTACATGACGTGATCGATGACGGCCTTAACCGGCATGGCAACCAGGCCCTGCGGCCACAGCGGCGCGGATGCAAGGGGCTTCATCATGGGCCCCGTGATTACCTGAGCATTGTCAGGCCTGCCCAGGACAAGGTTGTCCAGACAATAGGCCTCGCCCCACTCATTGCCCGAGACCAGTATCTGTCTGGGCGGGGTATTGACGCCGAATTTCAGGACATTGCCGACAACGCTCACCTTTGGAAAAGCGGGAAAGGTCTTCTGGTACCATTCGCCTGAGACAAGGCCAAGGCGAATGGCCCATTTCCCGGGATTGTAGATTACATTGTTGACTATGATGCCGGTCGTTCCCCCCTTAAACCATGGATTGCGCTCATCGTTATGCGCATAGAAATTGCCGATAATCGCCACCTGCGTGCAATTGTCGTGCACGAGCGTTCCCATCGAGTGGATCCCTTTCGAATGGGTGCTGCTGGAAAGTCCTTCCGTGATAAAACAGTTGGAGATGGTCACATCGTGTGAAGTGGCCTCGGGTCCGTCGTAGCGCGGCCCGGATATGGACAGGTTTTCATCTACTCCCCATGATACGGAGCAGTGGTCTATTACGACGTGATGCGCGGCGGAAACGGTCATCTCCGGTTCATAACCGCTCCCTTTGGGCATGCCTGCGTCACCGATCCGCAAACGAATATGCTGGATGAGCACGTCATGGGCAGTGATCTCCAGGCTTCCCCGGATCATGGTAATGCCTGGTGACGGGGCGGTCTGCCCGGCGACAGTGATGTACGGCTCACTGATGCGGAGGGTTTTTTTATCCAGGTCGATTACTCCGCCGATTTCAAAAACGACAATCCGCGGCCCCTGGGTCTCCAGGGCGGCCTTCAGCGAGCCTTCGCCCTCCGGATTGAGATTGACGACCTTGATGATCCGGCCTCCCCTGCCGGCGGGAGTGTCGATGCCGAAACCGACAGCGCTGGGGAATGCCGGGCTTTCACTCGAGACTGCAACTGTAATAATGAAGGTGATTATCACGACACTGAGGCGCTTTGCAAGGCTTGATTTCAATTATAATCCTCCGTTAAAATGCCCTTGCATCTGTGTTCGCCAGAAAATTTCGTCGCCCAGGCCGCAAGGATTTTTCCACTGCCTTCGAAAACCATTTTCCCTGTGTCTCTCACGGCAGCTATATAAAATTATGCTTTTCCGGAGAGAACGTTGACTTGGCTTTTTTTGATTTCAATACATATAAAAACAGCAGCAAAAATATTATGGATGAGGCGATAATCATGGTAATGAAAGTTGTCAGATATTCATGATATTTTTTCAGGGGCTGGAGTTTGAATAACCCCGCTTTTATAACCGCCTCCAGCAGGGGAAATGCTGGGATAAGAAGCGCCAGGTAAACGGCCTGAAGAAGCGGCAAATATACCTTCAGGAGTCTCCATGCGGATCTTTTCAACAGATTTACACCTATGCCCAATAATATGCCTGCTGCGGCTAGCGCTATCAGAATTGCATATATTATGGGTCTTAAGGCAAGTATCCACTCATGGCCGAGCTGCGGCAGATAAGTGGATACAAAATCAATGACCGGGAACCCGGTCAATAGAACCAGGATCGGATTAAAAGCAACAAGCCATAGAAAAAGCAGGTACATGAGTCCATTTGCGCGTTTGGTTTCAATTCCATCGTAAAACTTGTCTATTCTAACATCGTCATTTTTCATTCAGATACCCCTTCTTTACAGCCTGGACAATCATGTCCCTGCCATACTCCCAGAGGAAGCTTGATCCTTCCCTTATCTTGTCATTAATCCTGTGGGTGGCCTCTGCCGCGACGTTGTGCTCCTGCCAGGCTTTTCCTTTGGTCATATAATTGTGCCAAAGCGGCTGAAATCTGTCAATTGCATTTGCGTATTTTGCCTCAGGGGTCTGGGCTGCCTCATATTCGTCCCAGAGTTTATGGAACTCGCTGCACTGATTGTCTGGAAGCAGGGCAAACAGCCTGTCTGCGGCTTTTCCCTCGCGTTCTTTCTGAGTCGAGCGTGCCAAGGTGTCATAGATGTATGTGTCTCCTGCATATACTTCAACCGCGTCATGCAGAAGAAGGATTTTCAATACCTTGAGCATGTCCAGGTCCTTATGTGAAGCGTATTCGCCAAAGAGGATTGCCATGACGCTGACCTGCCATGAATGTTCCGCGTCATTTTCCCTGCGTGAGGAGTCAAGCAGATACGTCCTCCTGATGACTGATTTCAGCTTCTCCAGTTCGGAAAGAAATTCAAGTTGTTGTTCAAAGTGCTGTTTCAAGGGCTGCTCCTTTTGGCGGCATAAAATAACATGTTAGAGCGATGCACTATATTATACATTCATGGAGAAACCTTCAAGAATGCCCTGCAATATGCTTCCCATTTGCGCCAGGTTGGTGTAACGTGGATTTTATGAACACAAATTTTCTGAATATCGAAGGTGCATACGCTGCATCGGATAGTGCAGCTTATACAATAATACCTGTGCCATATGATGCAACCTCCAGCTGGAACAAAGGTGCTGACAAGGGTCCAGCGGCCTTGATCCGTGCATCTGAACAGGTTGAATACTATGATATAGAAACCAATTCCCTGCCATATGTGAGGGGAATACATACAACCTCGCCTGCGCTTGATTTTTCAACGCCGCAGGCCATGGCAGAATCCGTTGAACGCGAGACTGCCATGGCCTTTGCGCGCGGAAGTCTGCCAATTGTTCTGGGAGGCGAGCACTCGGTTTCAATAGGCGCCATCAGGGCGGCTTCAACT
>RPPD01000116.1 GCA_003818675.1 Spirochaetaceae bacterium | reverse complement strand
AGAAATTTCTTGACTGGATCAAGGACATCAAGGGCATGGAGAACAGCTACGTAACCCTGAAGCAATAGGAATACTTTTAATATCAATTGGAATTGCTTTTTTCTAAAATGATGGCTAATATCGGAAATATGAAAATCATTTTAAAATGCCTGATGATCCTGATTTGCATGACCGGCTTCCTCGTCTTTACATGTGCACAGACCTCACTCACCATGGAAGAATCTGCATTATTGAAGGAAATAGGGTTTGACAGCCAGACAATGGTGAAGGTCAAGGGCCTGGCTGGATCCGGATTTACGCAATACGAGACTTCAGATCCTGGATTTATTTTCAAGGATGGTGCGCCAGTCAAAACAGGTGTAGTAAAACAACCGGGGATTACCCTCCAGGCTCCGATGAAAGACCAGGAACGTTTGCTCGGGGTTATAACAAAAGCACTCGCAGGAACTGGTTATATTATATTCATATCTGAAATGGATTTTCTGAATGGCGTCTCGTTTCTCACATTGATCAAATCAGATGACCAGATGGACATATTAAATTATGAAAAACCAGATGGTATCAATTATGGCATTGAAGCTGCAGACCTTTTTAAAAGACTAATGATATGGGATGGATTGTTCGGGCTTGTGATTCTGGGGGCCGACTATGACTGGGTTTATATCCGTTTTAAAAAACTCCCCCAGGACATCGCAGCATTTGCAGATGAGGTATATAAATTTTGCCCTGATTCAGTTGATCAGGGAGTCGGGTCTGTCGAAGAACTCATCATAGAGATAAAAAACTCCAGGGAATTGTTCCTCTGGTGGGATTGAAAACTGGAAACGGTTTGTAAAGGCGACGAGCTCATACGCAAAGGGATGTCGTATATTCTGTCATGCTTTTAAGCTTATCCCGTCAGATCAGCAAATGAAACAACCTGGTTGCGGCCCTGGCGCTTGGCCTGGTACATGGCCATGTCCGCATGCCGCAGCAGCGCATCCAGGTCAGGTATGTCAGACGAGAAGGCAGCTACGCCCATGCTGGCTGTGACGACTAGCCCCTTGTCCTGCACCACGCAATTTGACATTTCAATGGCCCGTCTCAGGCGTTCCGAAAGAGCAAGGGCATCCGCCAGTTTTGTATTCGGCAAAAGAAGGCCAAACTCCTCTCCGCCCAGCCGCGCGCCCATATCCACATCACGGATGCATGCATTGATGGTATCGGCAACGCATTTCAGGGCTGTATCGCCCGCCTCATGACCAAAATTGTCATTGATGTTTTTGAAATTGTCTATGTCCAGCATTATGACTGATAATGACAGTTTGTAGCGCTGGCTCCGTTTGAGCTCATCACCTCCCTGGATGAAAAACGAGCGCCTGTTCGGAAGCCCTGTAAGCTCGTCAGTCATGGCCAGATGTTCAAGCTGGCCATTCAGGTGGCGTATCCTTTCCTCAGCCCGTTTCTGCGCGACAATTGTCCATACGAGGTCAGCTATATAGGCGACAAGCTCGATATCCTTGCGTGTGTATTCAACGGCCTTGTTGCCCATACCAAGAACGGATACCACCCTGTTCTCCCGCATGGTGGGCACCACCAGTTCACGAACAACCTTTGCATGGCCTTCCGGCATCCCCTTCCTGTGCGGCAGGGATTCATAGTCATTATGGATGACAGGTTTTCTTTCACGCACGCAATCCACCCAGACACCCGCCTGGTCCAGGGAATAATGCATGCCCTCACCCTCTGCCTTGCAGAATTCATTTTTTGTGCGGGTCGACCAGGCCTGGAGTGTCAGGCTTTTGGTTTCCTCTTCCACGAAATGGTAAAACCCTATCTTGCTTCCGGTCAATATTTCAATTTCATCAAGCGCCTTCTGCATCAGTTCATTGACCGGATGCAGCGTGGAATACTCCCACAGGACAAGCCTGAGCTCAAGAATTCTTTCAGCCTGTACGCGCGCTGAAATATCATCCTTCATTTCTGAAATGAGGCGGCTGTTGACCATGAGTATCAGGAAAAACGTGAGAATGATGAAGAGCATCTGGTAAGTGATGAGCAGAACGGTTTCATAGACATTAGAGTTGAAAAAATCAGCTCCCGTAGAGATCATTGGCTCCATCACGATTCTTGCCAGGCTCACGAGACAGTAGGCAACAAACACCATGCCAAGGCTCCTGGTCACAGGGCGCATCACAGGTGCATTCCGCTTCAGGAGAAGCCAGGCGCATTGGGCACAAATGGCAAATAAAACCGCTGAAATAAGTATATTACGGATTGTCAGGTCCGGACTCACAAAGGTGAAATAGACCTGGATGAAAACAAAAAGTATCATCATGATAAAATTGTGGATTTGCGATCCGCGAATTCCGGTAAAAGCTTCAAGACCGATTAAAAGAATGACGGTCCCGCCAAGTACCATGGTATTGCTTGCAACAAGTGAAAGGAAATCGGGGAATAGTCCGCGGAATGCTATCAGGGACATGCCCAAAAACTGAAGGACATAGTCCATGAGCCACAAGCCCACTCCCTTGTAGCGATCGCGTTTCCTTTTCCACACGACTGCCACGACAACCAGGCAGATCAGGTTGCTCAATGAAAAACAATAAATTACTGTCCGCATGTCAAGGAAATTCATGAATGCCTTCAGTACAAATGATAGTGCCGGGAAGCCATGTTTGCAAGGCTTGTATTACAACTCTTCTGCCTTTACCGCAAACATTTTCAAACCTTCGTCAGGGAAATGTTCCTTGATTTCATCAATAACCCTGCGTATTTCCTTTGCCTCACCACGATCACAGTAGGCTACCAGTACAAAGTTATTCTCCGGCCAGATTGCATCTCCCCTGCGCGGCCCTGAATTACCGGTTCCCTCGGCCTCGTTTAAAAGCGTAAACTCGGATGCGACCTTGTGCTGCTCCAGCGCCTCAAAGAGGTCCTCCTCTATTGAATGGTTGCCGATTATTTCAACGCGCAATGTCATCTCCTGGCCTCCTTGAGTTTTCTCGCACGGATTTTCATCCGTTCCATGTTCCGCATCTTTTTCTTTTCCTTCTGCTTGTCGCTCCACCTGTTGAAAATCTCGTACAATGCCGGTATAAGAAAAAGCGTCATTATCGTGCTGATTGCAAGTCCGGCAAGGACTGTTTTGCCGAGCGGCTGGACAAGACTTGAACCTTCACTTTTAATAAACGCAACCGGCAGAAGCCCCAATATCGTAGTGAGCGTGGTCATGAGCACTGGCCTCATCCTGTTTCCGCCAGCCTCAATGCAGTCCTCGCGAATTGGCAGACCACGCTTGCGCAGAAGGTTGGTATAATCCACGAGCACAATGCCATTGTTTACGACGATGCCAAGGAGCATCACCATGCCGATGGCGGTGAAAAGACTCAAGGGTTCGCCCATGGCCAGGTGTATAGCCACAATGCCGATTAAAGACAGCGGAATTGTAAACATGACTATGAACGGATCCAGGAATGACTCAAAGAGAGAGGCCATCACACCGTAGACCAGAAGCATGGAGATAATCATGATTATGATAAAAGTGCTTCCGTATCGGAGCAGGTCCTCAAAATCCCCTCCGTATTCGATAATCAACTTCTCATTGGGGGGAATCCCCTCCACTATTGCCTGCTGAATACGCGGGACTACATCGCCGACATTCGCGCCCGGGGCAAGGCCCGCGGTAATGCGCAGAAAACGCGACTGGTTTTCCCGGTTTATGGAAACTGGTCCGGTGTCCCTTCCGTACATGGCAATACTTGACATGGCTATCCTTTGACCCATGGTGTTCATGACAAAAATCTTGTCCAGATCCACAAGCTGGTCCCTGTTGCGCTTTTCCAGGATGAGAAAAATGTCATATTCCGAACCGCCCGAGCGGTACTTGCCCGCGGTTATTCCATCAATATTTGCCTTGAGTTCCTGTCCCAAAAGCGCCATGTTAAGCCCCATGGAGTATGCCTTGTCCCGGTCAACAAGGAGACGTATTTCCGGCAGGCCCTCCTGCAGGTTGAAAACCGGCTCTGTAACCTCCGGTATTTTTTCCTTCAGAATGGCCAGTACCTGGTTTCCGGCAGTCTTCGCGAGTTCCAGGTCATCGGTTTTGAGTGTTATCACTACCGGCGAAGCGTTCATGCCCATCATAATGCCGCCGGAGAAACTGAAAGTAACTCCCGGAAAATCACTAAAGTGTTGTCTCAATTTTTCTTTTACGGCATTGGAGCTCTCCTTGCGCCGTGAGTATGGAGGCAGATTGATCTTGATGTTGCCGCGGTTGGACTGGTTTCCGGAGGAAAATATACCACCCGAACCGGCAGTGATGAGAATATCCTTATACGAAGTCAGTTCCTTCTCAATTATCTCCTCCATTTCAAAAAGCACATTTTGCGTAACATCGAGCGTGGTACCAACCGGCAATGTGGCCGAGACAGTCACGGAATCCTCTTCCTGTGACGGCATGAGTTCAAATCCGGCAATCGGGATAAGCGTACAACTTGCGGCCAGAAGAACGACAACGAAAATGATCGAGATTTTTTTGTGTGAAAGCACCCAGGAGAGGCCTTTTTTGTACTTGTTTTCCATTCCCCTGAAGAATCCATCCATTTTCCTGTCTATGCGGTCAAGCCATGGCGGCAATACAGTTTCAAGCCGTGTGGAGAGGGGGAGGTACTTGCTCGTGAGCACGGGAACAAGAACAACAGCGACGACAAGTGAAATCGAGAGGGATATGACTATGGTAAAAGCCAACCCGGAAAACATCTCGCCCATGTATTCCAGTTGGCTTCTGAAAATAGCCAAGGGCAAAAAGACGCATATGGTCGTGAGCGTTGAACCGGCTATGGCCACCATCATTTCCTTGGTGCCAAGGATCGCCGCAGTATGGAGCTTGGCGCCCTTTTCACGGTATCGGTAAATATTTTCAAGAACAACGATACTGTTGTCCACAAGCATGCCCACACCCAGCGCCAGTCCCGCCAGGGTCATAAGGTTCAACGTGAGATTGAAAAAATACATGAGCATCAGGGTGATGACAAGCGAAATGGGTATTGAAAGCGAAATTACGAGTGTAGGCTTGATGCTGCGCAGAAATACAAACAATATGAGCACGGCAAGAATCAGTCCCATTATCGCGGACGAAGACACCTCGGCAAGGCTCCGTCTTATGATCTGGGTCGTGTCCGATGCAATTCCTATTTCCACGTCAGCGGGCAGAGTTTGTCTTATCGCCTCAAGTCTTTCTGTCACCCTGTCCGCCACCTGAACGGAGTTTTTTCCGCTCTGCTTCTGGACAGTGATGAAAACACCCGGCTCACCATTTATATAAATGGAGGTTTCTATATCCTTATAACCGTCATACACCAGGGCAATGTCACGGAGCCGCACAACCACGGGTTTCACAGAAACTCCCGCAGCCTGAGGGGCGGTCTTCATCGCGATGATCGTGTTTTTTATATCCTCCATGCTTCCATACTCACCCGAGCTGCGGAGGAGATAATCCATTCCGCCCTCAGTGATGTTTCCTGCGGAAATCTGGAGGTTGTTTGCCATAAGCGCGGCCTTTATTTGCGTGAAACTCAAGTTGTAAGCTTCAAGTCTTGACTGGGGGATGTCCACCCGTATAACGCGTGAACGCCCTCCTGTAACAGATGCCAAAGCCACACCATCCACCTGCTCAAGTCGCGGTTGGATGGAATCCACGGCCAGTTCACGGAGTTCCTCGGCACTGCGGTTTCCGGAAATCTTCAGTGTGAAAATCGGAATCATGGACGGGTCAAACTTGAAAATCTGTGGCGTTGTCGCCTCATCCGGCAGCATCTGCTTGGCGAACTCAAGGCGGTCGCGTACATCGTTCCCGGCGTCGGACATATCGGTCCCGTAGGTAAACTCCAGTATGACCATGCTTGATCCCTCACTCGAAGTGGAGGAAATCTTGGTGAGGTTGCTCACATTGCTCAATTGCGATTCCAGCGGCCGCGTTACAGTCTTTTCCACCTGCTCGGGTCCCGCGCCGGTGTACGCGGTATAGACCACCATAACCGGAAAACTGACATCCGGTATAAGGTCTATCGCCAGGTTTACAGCTGTGTAAAAACCAAATCCTACAAGAAGAGCAAAGATTATTATGAGGGTTGTCGGTTTTCCAACAACCGTGCGGATCATGCTCACTTTTCACCCCCGCCAATTGTGTCCTCGGCGGGAAGTCCGGGGATTTCCCGGATTACCCTGATCTTTGAACCGTCACCAAGAGAACGCTGTCCCTCAACTACAATCAGCTCACCTGCAACAAGTCCCTTGGTTATTTCCAGCTTGTTGTCCACTTCAATACCTGAGACCACTTCGCGCTTTTCCACGCTCTGTGCATCCTTTGCGACAAAGACAAACTGCTGTTCACCGCGCTTGACCAAAGCCTGGAGCGGAATCTTGATGATGTTGTTTTTCACAGTGGTTATTATCCTGACTTCCGCGAACATACCTGTCTTTACCCCGTCCCTGTTGCCGGTAAAAACGAGCTTCACTGTCATGGACCTTGTCACAGGATCCACAACCGGGCTGACCTCAGACACGCGTGCGGTGAAAATCACTTCCGGAAAAGCCTCAAGGCGAACCTCGGCTGAAAGCCCCGTATGCATCAGCCCCGTGAAACGCTCGGCAACATTTGTTGTAATTATCAGGTCCTGCGTGCGTGATATCCTGGCGATGGCGCTCGTCATGGAGACAGTCGCGCCAACGCGCACAGGAAGGCTCGTGATCATACCCGAGATGGGGGCTGTCACGGGGTTGGGTACATATCTCTGGCCGGGTCTGGATGGATCGACGCGCGCAATTGTCTGTCCCTCGCTCACATACTGGCCAAGAGCCACATTCACGCTCACGACTTCTCCGGCCTTTTCAGCATAGACATCAATGTTTGAGGACGATTCAATGTCACCGTTGACCTCAAGATATGACATAAGCCTGCCGGATACAGCCGGTGTCACAGACACGGCAAAAACCGGCTCCTTGTCATGCTGCGGT
>RPPD01000115.1 GCA_003818675.1 Spirochaetaceae bacterium | reverse complement strand
AAGCTGACACCCATCGCGCGCTTTTTCGGGGTCAAGGAGCTTGTCATCACCATCCTGGGAGTCAGTGTGCTTTCTTCCTTGCCTGAACTCACTGTTTCATTGGCGGCAGGGCTTGCGGGTGAGTCAGAGATTTCAATAGCAAATGTTGTCGGTTCCAACTTTGTCACGCTCACATTTGTTACGGCATTTTGCGCCCTGATAGCCCCCATGGTCATCCAGCGGGAGACCCGTGATCGCGAAAGCGCGTGGATGATTCTCTCTTCAACAGCCATTCTCATCCTCGCTCTGGACGGAGAGCTTGGCCGTTTGGATGGAGTTGTTCTCATCCTGCTTTACATTCCCTACATTGCAACGGTCGTACGGGACGCCAGCAGGGATTCCAAAAACCAGCCTGCCGGGGAAAAAGATCAAAAAGCTGCGGGAAAAGGAATAATCTGGCATTTTGTTTTTATTTTTTTAGCTATTGCCGGAATTATAGCAGGAGCTCGGATAGCCCTGGCGGGTGGAGTGAAAATGGGAAAAGATCTTGGAATAAGTGACGTTGTTCTGGGCATTCTGATTTTTGCATTTGGAACATCACTTCCCGAGTTTGCCATTGCACTTTCTGCGACGTTCAGAAAAAAGGCTGAAATATCGATAAGCGAGATCTATGCATCCAACATCTTCACCGCAATGGCAGTCCTCGGTTTTGTCTGCCTCGTCACTCCAATGCCCGTTTCACCTGCCATAATGAAATTCGACCTGCCATTCATACTGCTCGCAGGTTCTGTTGTGCAGATATTCGTGACAACAGGTTCAAAGCTGGTGCGCCTGGAGGCGATCGTTATAATGGCGATTTACATTTACTTCATACTCGGCCACTTCATCCCGGAATTGCCGATCTCGGCTTTCGTGAAGTAAGGCGGGATTTCAGAGAATCTTTTCAAATACTGCCCTCATTCCCTGTGGAGGAAACAGAGCTCATTCCATGAACAATCGATTATCATTGGAACGGCGGATCGCAGGTATTTTATATTGAACGATCAGATCTTCAATCCTGTCTATGGAGACAAAACACGCGCCTCCCGACCACTCAACATAGAGCCAATTCACAGGAGTTCCCTTCTTGACCTTCGACCCCTCATACCAACCAAGCGCCAGATCTTCATTCCTGAAGACCTGGGTCGCAGGCTCAAAGGCCAGGGCTTTTTGTAACGGAAAATATCCGTCATCACCCCACATATTCTGCCGTTGGGAAAAAATATATTTAACACCATCGTAGGCAACTACGCTAAAATTGTCCGGCAGTGCTTTCCCGTTTATGATCAGGTAGCCATGTCGTGATTCGGAACGCGTGCCTTCCTGGTCAATCCGGACTTTGTGTTCTATGTCAAGTTCTGCCTGCTCCCCGGTCAGACACGATAATACCAGGAATGTCATGATATAAAATAAAGCCGTTTTCATTTTCATATAATTCTCCTTTTACGTCAGTTTATTCCCCACAATGAAGTATATGACATGTCACTTTTTTATCAAATGTTCTGGCAAGATCAAAGCACATTCAAAAGCGTGCTATTTTTTCCCTGCGAGGTCTAATAGTCCTTCCCAGACCATGTTGGCCACGGCTCCGGCACCCTCTGGCTGGAAGTGCGTATTGTCGTCGTTTCCCTTTGGGAAGCGCTGAGGATATGCCTCTGGCCCAAAGACCATGAAGTATTTCGATGTTACATACTGCCTGCCCCTGGCATTAAACAAATCTAATGAGCGCTGATTGACGTCGATAAGCGGCGTCTTCATTTCCTGCGCAACGTCCCTCATGGCCTGTGTGTAATCTCCATGGCAATTTGATATTTTTCCTTCCGCTGACCAGGGATAATTGCGGTTAACGGGTGTGAGCAGAATCGGTATGGCCTTTTTTGACATTGCATCCTCTATGAACATGCTCAGGAATTTCCTGTAGCCGGGCACATCCACAAATCGCTCAGCGCGGTCGGTCGCGGAATCATTATGCCCAAATTGTATCATGACCAGATCACCAGGACGCAGGCGCACCGAGATCTTCTTCCATGAACCCTCGTTCCAGTAAGTACGGGTGCTCCTGCCGCCCATGCCCTTGTTGACGACAATAAGGGAATCCGATTTGACGAGGTTCTGAACTGCTGACAGGTTCTGCTGGGTGAAAAACTCTTGGAACATCTCGCCCCAGCCTGTCATGGGATTCAAACTCCTTCCAGGGTTGGTATTCGATCTGTAATCTGCCATGGTGGAATCTCCCACAAGCCAGATGCGCTTTATCAAGAATCCCCCTTTGGCAGCGGAATCAATCAAAAAATCCCGCGCCGCCACTTGCTCTGCATACAGTTTTTTCTCCGCAGCATTGTTGCTGTATAAATCAAAGGAAAGTTCTGCTTCAAGCAACTCAAGCTTTGCCTCCGCGGTTTCCTGCCAGAGCTTCATCACCTCAGGATCATTCTTGCCGTTAACCAGCAGTTCTCCCGTCATGGCAAGTCCCTTGTGATAATCTGCTGTGGCCAGAAGCGCGCGTGCGTTTTCAATGGTTGCGGGCTTTTCTGTGAAAAAGGAAAGGGAGGCAGGTCCGCCGGCACATGACGAGAGAGACGACACAGCCATTACCGCGCAACACAGGCAGAAAACTGAAATTGATTGCTCGTTCATATCGTCTCCTGAGAATGTTTTAAAAGCATATAATCAAGTGTTTTCAACCAGTCGAAATTATTCCATATACAATCCGCGCGTGGATATATATTATTTGCGCAAAATCAAAAAAAAGAATCAACCACGGATACCCGCACGTGCCTCACCAAATCTTTGATTTGGGAAGGGGCCGCGCACACACATATGGGATCAAATAGAAAATACCAGGGATATGGACAGGGACAACATGATCGACAAGATATAGAGACTGGCATGAATTTGATTCAAACATTTTTTCTGGTTTTTAATACTGTAAATCCTGTCTGATTCCTCCGGATCCATCGGCGTTCATCGGCGTCAATCTGCGGTTGATTCTTCTCCGGATTCTATTTTCATGCGTGCTTCTTCCGAATCCGCTGAATGACAGGATATACAACGAGGCACGCGGTGAGGAGCACTCCCATGCCCACAAACCACAACTGGTAACCGGCAGCATTTGTCTTTCCGAACTGGTCCACGACCCAGCCAGATGTGCCTCCAAGAAATCCGCCCACGCCTAATGCGGCAGAGAGTACTATTCCGTAGACAAGCGCGCGGTTTTTCCGCGTCACCACAGAAGCCATGAAGGTTTCGCTTGCAACTGTTGACGCGCTCATGCCGATACCGTAAAGCGACAAGCCAACCCATGCAAAAACCGGAGATATAAAGGCCAAAGCGATATGTCCAACACAGCAAATTAAAATAGTCACAACGAGAATTCTGACCGGCCCAAAACGGTCGCACAGTTTTCCTGCCAGAGGCTGGAACAACAGACCAGGTGCATATGCCATGATCTGAAAAATATCTATGCCAATTCCCGAAGAAAAACTGTTATCAACCCAGAATGAGGTGATTGCATAATACCCCCAGCTCATCAGGTCGCGGAACATGGCCGGGATGCAAAGCAGGATGATTACAATTGAAATCGCACCAATGGGTAGCGCCTTTTTTGTCTCTGGCAGTGCGTCAAGCGTTTTGGCGTGTGATTTTGTGATGTCCCTGACTGCAAAAAGGAAAATCAGGCAGAATAAAAGCGAGACAATTCCGCTTATCATGAAAAGCGCCTGAAATCCTATCAGGTTCTTTCCCACTTGCGTGCCCAGAAGCGGCCCGGCGATGAAACCAATCACCGAGCCAATTGAGAGCATGCCTATGGCGTGTCCCTGTTTTTTCTCATAAAGGGTCGTCATGAATGTATTTGCAGCTGGATGGTAGGTTCCCCCGCCCAGACCCATGAAGAATATCAGCACAATTGAAAGCCAGTACATATCCGGCGGTACAAATGCAAAACAGATGGCGGCGAGGCTCATGATGACCATGCCAAAAAAAAGAAGATATTTCAAACTCAGCTTCCGCGCAAAGAATCCGGTCAGGAAATTGGATATACCGTATCCAAGGTATACAATTGAAAGCGGTATGGTAACCTCTGCAACCTTGGAAAATCCGAAAAATGCAGAAATCTGCGGATACATAGGTGCAAAAAAAATAAGCAGGTAATGATTTAAGCCGTGAATAATTGCGCAGAAAAAGAGATTGATCCTGATCTGGGTCCTGGTCATAATATTGTATAGTCTTTTTTCCCCATCCTGACAAGCAACAGCCTTGCAAGTCATTAGACTCATCTGATCAATTGTGATACAATCCTTTCTTACATGGGATCAGCGGATTTCAGGAAGATGCTGGACCTGGCCCGCCAGGCGGGAAGGAACAGGGACTATAACCAGGCAATCACCATTCTCACAGAACTCGTCAGACAGACGGATGAATACCCGGAAGCGGTTCTCTTCCTTGGCCGCAGCTATCATGCAATAGGCCAGTATGACCGTGCTGCGGGTGCCCTCCAGTTTTTTCTCAAGCTGCAGCCGGAATCTCCGCCAGCACATTTCTTTATAGGCCGCACCTACTGCGCGCTCGGTCTTTACCGCAGGGCCATCAAACACCTGAAACATGTTCTTTCCCTGAGTCCCAACTTCATTCCTGCCCTTCCGTTTCTGGGACTGGCCCTTCTCAAATTAAAGCGTCCAGACCTTGCCCTGCCTTTTTTTGAAAAAGCTGTTGCCGCAGTACCCCGGAACAAACGCATATATGCCGCCTACCTTAATACTCTCATGGTACATGGTATCAGGCTCTTTAACAGAAATGATCCTGACATGGCCAGACAGGTCTTCGAGTTTCTGGTCAAACAGAAAGATGATTTCGCCTTACCCTATATTTATCTCGCAATAATCTCGCGCGAGACAGGCGATTTGGAGAGTGCTGCAAGATATTACGATGAAGTCATCCGCATCCAGCCTGACGATCCTACATTCCGTCTGCACAAAGCCCAGCTCTATCTGAAAATGGGCAGAAACAGCGAGGCGGTCCACGAACTTGGAATTGCGCAAGCGGCCATGGGAGAGGATTTTAAAATTGCAGCCCAGGCCGGCCTGCGCGATCAGAGCTGGCAGGACCCGGGCAAGCTGCTTAAGCTCATCGCGGTCACGCATTACCGTGCGGGAAGGCTGCGCGAAGCGATCTATTTCGCAAAGCAGGTTCTAAAGGCAAATTATCGTGACGTTGACATGCACATGCTGATTGCCGAAGCCTACAGCCGGTTTAATGAGTTTGAAAAAGCCAGGAACCATTACCTTCGTGCGCTGGAACAGGACAGGACTCATCCAGGAATACTGCAGGGGCTCTGCATGGCACTATGGGAACTCGGCGAGTATCCGCAGCTTCTGGAGCGCGCCAAAGCCGTGCTTCGCATTTATCCGGATGATGCTGACGCTTCCTATTTCCAGGTGATAGCCATGGCGGAGCTGGACACTCCTGCCCAGACGCTCATCCCGCTGCTACAGGAAGAAATCAGGCGGCAGGGACCTGATGCTCATCTCATGTTCTGCCTGGGCCGCGCCTATTTCACAAGCAGTCGCAAGGATTTGGCAGAAGGCTGGCTTGTACGCACGCTCAAGCTTGAGGAAGACCACGCTGACGCGCTTTTATACCTGTCTGAAGTCTATGAACATCTTCAGAACCGCAAGGCACAGCGCGAGACACTTAAAACCTACATTAAATTTTATGCCGATGACGTTCCAGAACGCAAAAAATACGTGCGTTTGCTTCTGGCTGATGCAATGTACAGGGAAGCAGGAGAACAACTTTCGAGTCTTCTGACTCTCGAACCCAAAAATACGGTTATCAAGAAAACCCTTGGCGTCTGTTACCAGAGATCCGGGAACTATGTTGAAGCCATCCTTGTCTGGAAGGAACTAATCAGGCAGGAGCCAAAGTCCATACCAAACCTGCGTCAGCTTATCTACTGCTTTGACCGCCTTGGGAACCGCCTAACCGCAATCAAGATTCTCCAGAGCGCTGTTAAATATCTGAAGGAAACTTCTGACCTTCTCCTGCCGCTTGGAGTGCTTTATGTCAAGGAACGCGACTACGAGCGCGCCACCTCCATTTTCCGCCATATCATAGACAGTAATCCCCGCGACTGGCGTGCATATTTTAACCTGGGCATGGTCTACAAGAAGCAAAAAAATAAAGCGTTTGCTGACAGATTCATAGAAAAGGCGATGGAATTAAGAGCCCAGATACAGGCAAAAGCAGCGAGCAAAGCACAAGCCAAGCCACATTCAAAAACCAGGTTTAAAGCCAAACCAGGGTCACGTTGATTTTTGTTCCTTTTATTTTTTACCGCTGGCTCTTTTCGCATCAGATATATCACCTTTAAGTGAATACTCTTCCGCGGTTTTCCCTATCAAACCCAGCTCCCTGCCCACCTTTTCAAACTTTTCTAGGATTATGTCCAGCTGTTTGTTTTGGGTGGTGGCTATGTAGCTTGTGCGCAACAGCTGCATACCTGCTGGAACGGCTGGAGATACGACTACATTGGTATAAACTCCCTCTTCAAAAAGGCGCTTCCAGAACACGCATGTGAGGATATCATCCCGTGTCAGCACTGGTACTATAGGTGTCTTTGACTGTATTATCTCAAAACCAAGAGAGCATAAGCCGTGTCGCATATAGTCCCCTATTTCAGCGAGGCGTGCTACGCGCTCAGGTTCACGCTTCAGGATTTTTAGTGCCGTGATGGCCGCGGCAGCTGAAGCTGGCGACATGGAGGCACTGAAGATAAAGGCCATTGAATTGTGTTTTATATAGTCTATCACTTTACTTTCTCCCGCGACAAATCCACCCAGGGATGCGAAGCTTTTTGAAAAGGTGCCCATTAGAAGATCCACATCCTTTTGCGGAGCAAGACCAAAGAGTTCACATGTTCCGCGGCCTGTCTTGCCTATAACGCCAAAGCCATGCGCCTCGTCCACCAGGGTCCTCGCGTTATATTT
>RPPD01000114.1 GCA_003818675.1 Spirochaetaceae bacterium | reverse complement strand
GTGCGGTTCTCACTACAAAAATTGAATTGTTGGCCCGTCATAACAAGACAATGGTTGACAAGGAAAAACATCTTGAAGAAACCAAGTCACGTATAACAGAAATAAAGAGTGCCATGACTGACGCCGAGAAAGAGCGTGAAAGAAGCGAACAGCTCATGGATCAGATAAAGACCCAACGTGAATACGAAGCGCTCGACAAACAGATAAAGGACATTTCTGTCAAGGAACAGGACTTCCGCAAAGAGCTCCAGAGACTTGAGGGAGCAGTTGAAGAAATAAAAGGCCAGATAGACAAGGAAAAGGTTCTCATTGCCAAGCAGGAAGAGGAAGTTAAGGAAGAGCAGGCCAAGATCAAGCATGAAATGAAGGAAAAGGGGAAGTCATTGAAGAGCCTTGAAAAGGAAGAGTCTAAAATTACTCCCGGGCTTGATGAGGATATCCTGTTCAAGTTTGAACGCATCATCAAAAGCAAGTCTGGTCTTGGAATTGTCCCAATTAAAAACGGCATATGCACAGGATGTTTCATGATCCTGCCGGCACAGTTTGTAAATGACGTGCGTTTCGGGCAGGGTATCAAGTTCTGTCCCGAGTGTTCCCGTATTCTATTTGTTTCCACAGAATCCACTGATGAAAATGATTACATGTACACAGAGGAAGCCATTCGCACTGAATCAGATGATGAGGATGATATAGACGAAGATGAGGAAGATGAGGAGGAAGAAGAATCCACTGAGGGAGGAACAATAGAAGAATAAATGTGCTATTCAAATAACGTGATGCAGAAACGCAACTGTATCCAGTTGCATTTCTGCCCCACTTGGGAACCGGAATGTAAAACATTCCGGTTCCCAAGTGGCAGGTCAAAAAAAGTCACCGCTTCCAGGTGTATAACCTGGGAGAGGAAAGTCCGGGCTCCTTTGAGCATGGCACCGGGTAACTCCCGGGCATGAGTTTTCGCAAGGAAACTCATGACAGATAGTGTCACAGAAAACTGATACTGCAATTCACCTTTCAAGGTGAATTGCATGGGTGAAAAGGCGGGTTAAAAGCCCACCGCGCAGTTGGTAACAACTGCGGCTTGAAAAACCTTGCCAGGAGCAAAGCCAAACAGCAGGAGACTGCTCGTCTAATACCTGCGGGTAGGCTGCAATGGATGTCGCATGCAAATGCGGCACAAGAGAGATGGTGACTAAACCTTCCCCTCACGGGGAAAGTCTACAGAACCCGGCTTATTGACCTGCCATTTTTTATCGTATAATAATTAAAAAACAAGGAAGATCAATGGTGCTTGATTTCGAACGTTACAGTTCACGCAGGGACAGAAAAACAAAACGGGTCATTTTTCGGATTGGTGCAATTATAT
The DNA here is from genome assembly GCA_003818675.1 of Spirochaetaceae bacterium. The sequence continues at coordinate 5,665 of RPPD01000114.1, read as the reverse complement.
TCTTTTTTGTACTTCTGTTTTTTCTTGGTAATCTATTCGGTCTTTGGACCTTCATATCATCCATATTCACCTCCAGCGCAAAGACAGATGAAGATCTCTCTTTGGAATTCCTGTGGTCCCGTGTATCGTGGAAACAGCTTTTGGATGAATCCGAGGGGTTCCCTTCCTCAGAGACCCCGAGCATCGACAAGGCTTTAGATGATGCGCGAAAGACCATAAGAAGATGGTCCATCCTTCTTCTGAATACCGAGATCGGACAATGCAACACCATCCTGGAAAATAATCCGCTTGACATCCAGGCCCTTGTCTACCGAGGATCCTCATATTTTTACCTCGCAATCACAAATCCCAAAACAGATGAATCAGAAGGCGCACTTGAACAGGCGTTGATTTCCTTTCGCAAAGCCATTCTTTCAGGCGCTTCAGGACAGAATCCGGAGCTTTACTACATGATTGGCAAGTGCTATTTCCACAAGGCCAAAACCCGCCTTGAAGCCCAGAACTGGTTTTACAGCATGTCTATCAAGTATCTTGAAAAGTCTATGGAATTGGGATATAAGGGAAGCGATAGTTATGAGTACCTGGCCATAGCTAATGATGAGGCAGGAAACATAGACGCATCGATCGAGTATCTCCTGCAGGCCAACGCCTTGGAACAGAAAGACCGATACCTATTCCGTCTTGCCAAAAACTACGCGCATAAGGGAGACAGCGTCAGGGCAAAGGAGTATCTTGAACAGACGCTTGAAATTTCACGTAATGACAAGATCCTTAATGATGCGCGCTTTTTATTTGGCGAGATCCTCTTTGGTGAACAGGACTACAGAAAGGCCGAGGCACTATACAAAGACATTTTAAAAAACAACGACAGATCGGCGGAAGCCCACTTTCGCCTTGCATTGGTTTATGAAAAATTGGGTGATTACGCGCAGTATCGGTATGAACTGCGGAGGACTCTGGAAAATGATCCCAGTCACAGTGGTGCACGAAACCGTCTCTGACTGTCATGCTTTTATGGGGGTAAATGAATGTCTCTCAAAGATTTCTTTGATAATTTTTCGACGGATATAGGTATAGATCTCGGCACCTGCAACACGCTCGTCCATGTCAAGGGCAAGGGGATTGTTTTAAGCGAGCCATCTGTCGTGGCGGTTGAACGCGGTACAAAAAAGGTAGTGGCAGTCGGTCATGAGGCGAAAAAGATGCTCTGGAAGACTCCTGGCAAGATCATTGCCATAAGGCCCATGAGGGATGGCGTCATCGCAGATTTTGAAACAACTGAAAAAATGATCAAGTATTTCATAAACAAGGTTCTGCCGCGCAAGTGGTTCATCAAGCCCCGCATGGTCATAGGAATCCCGACATGCATTACAGAGGTTGAAAAGCGCGCAGTCAGGGAAAGCGCAGAGCAGGCAGGGGCACGTGAAGTATACCTGATAGAGGAATCCATGGCCGCGGCAATCGGCGCCAATATCCCCATTCTTGAACCCGCCGGTAACATGATTTGCGACATTGGTGGAGGTACTACTGAGATCTCTGTCATCTCACTGGGCGGAATGGTTGTCTCCAACGCCATCCGTGTAGGAGGAGACGAGTTTGACGAGGCAATCATCAAACATGTGCGCAGTGTACACAACCTGATCATCGGAGAACAGACTGCAGAGAACTTGAAAATTACAATAGGCAATGCCTCGCCGGACAAAAAAATAGAAAAGATGGAAATAAAAGGCACTGATGCCATCACCGGGCTGCCGCGCCGCCTGGAGATGGATTCCGTTGAAGTCCGCGAGGCTCTCCAGGAACCCATCACCTCAGTCCTTGACGAAATCAAGCGTACGCTCGGCCAGACCCCGCCTGAACTCGCTGCAGATATCGTTGAGCGCGGAATTGTCATGACAGGGGGCGGTTCTCTTCTGAAGGGTCTGCCAAAGCTCATCTCGAAGGAGACTGGAGTACCTGTCATTCTTGCAGAGGATCCGCTTCTGTGTGTCGCAAAGGGAGCTGGTAAATTCTTTGAAAGCATGAAGGAATCAAGTGAACAGCTTTATCACATCAACAAATAATGATGCAATGACATGTTCAAGCTGAGGAATATTTTTTATCGCCAGCGCAATATGATAGTACTCCTGATTTTTATCGCCTTGTCATCTGTTTCTACAATGTTTTCAGGTGAACCAGTCATGGAGTTTGCAAGCAATACAGGACTTTCGCTTGTGTCTTTTTTTCAGGGAATAGCAACGGGTGTTGCTGGATGGTTTTCTGACACTGTCAATTCAATCGGCAAGATAGACCAGTTGACCCGTGAACTCACCGAAACACAGAATCAACTTATAGAATACCAGAAAGCATCGCTTGACAATGTGAAGTTGCGTGAAGAAAACGAGAGACTCAGAAGCGAACTCTTTTTGATACAACAGTTTGTCAACACGCAGTACATAAGCGTTGAGGTCGTTGCCTGGGCTTCAGAGAATGATTTTTCCACACTCATTGTTAACAAAGGGGAACTGCACGGAATAGTCAAGGACATGCCTGTAGTTGCATTCCAAAAGGGCACAATAGGTCTGGTGGGAAAAACCATTGCCGTTGGACTTCAATCCTCGGTAGTGCGGACAATTCTTGATCCGCGCTCGTTTGTCGGGGCTCTTTTCAAGGACACACGTTACAAGGGCCTTGTGAATGGATGCGGATCTTTAGCTGACTATATAGAGATGGACATGGTTTCAAAAAAAGCGGTAGAAGACCTTACATCGGGAACCCTTGTTGTGACTTCTGGTCTTGGAAAGCTGTTCCCAAAGGACATCCCGATAGGCCGTTGGCAGACACATTATGATGCAAAGGATTATGAATCTGTTGTGAAACTGCAGATCAATCCTGTTCTTGATTTCAGACGCCTTGAATACCTGTATATTCTGCATGTAGAGGAAAACAAGTGAAAAACACCAAAGGCGTACTTGTAGCTTTGCTTTTTTCATTCGCTGCACTTATACTGCAGTCCACGCTGTTTGATTTCCTGGCGATTTGGAATGTAAAACCAGACCTGGTTCTTCTTGTGGTGATTTTTTCCGCAGTGCGTGGCGGTGTAATGGCAGGTCAAGTTACCGGTTTTTTTGCAGGAATGCTCCAGGGATTTGTGTCTCCGCCCTTTGGCATTCATGCCCTTGTAAAGACAATCATCGGCCACATCTACGGCAAGCTCGAAGGTACAGTATCGATAGATCCGTTTTTGATCCAACTTATGCTCGCTTTGATAGGAACAGTCGCAAAAACTATCCTCATGCTGATAGCGAAAATGATTTTTGGAATTCCCGGACTTCCCGTGGGAGAGTTTTTTGCCACACTCGGACTTGAAAGCCTCTATACGATGGTTCTGGCTCCTGTAGTCTTTTTCATTCTCAATAAATTTGTTGTATTCAGCCAGAAGGGCATGGAAACATTTTGATAGAGTCGCACGGTCTGTCCCAGGCAACAACACGGGCTCGTTTTTCATTTTTTCACATAGTAATCATAGTATTATTTTCCTTTTTAGGTCTCAATCTCTTCATCCTGCAGATAATTCGCGGTCAGGAGTTCCAGAAGATTTCAAAAAGCGTATCCCAGCGCGAGATCATCATACCAACCCAGCGGGGTGAAATTTACGACAGAAACTTCGATGTCCCTCTGGTCATGAATGCTGAATCATTCTCAGTATCAATAATACCGGCCCAGATTCCTGGCGACATCCCGTCATTTTTCAGCAAACTCGCCAGAGTTCTTGGCGTAAGTGCAGACCAGATCCATAAAAAGGTCCCTGTTAAATCATACAAGCTCTTCCAGCCTATTGAGATAGCTACAGGAGTTTCCCTGGATATAATCAGCGTCATCGCCGAGCACTCGGATGAATATCCAGGCGTGCTCTGGAATTCAAATCTCAGGCGCGTCTATATGGATACGGGTTCTCTTTCACATGTCGTGGGATATGTCGGAGGAATAGACGAAGCCGAGCTCGCAATCAAATACAACCAGGGGAATTTCAACAAGAATTCAATTATTGGCAAGACTGGAATTGAAGAGCAGTATGACCAGATCCTTCGCGGTGTAGACGGCATCAGGTTCCGTCTGGCTGATGTCTATGAAAGAAGAATCGATGCCCCGGCTGATGAAAAACAGCCTGAACTTGGTAAACACATTGTCCTTACAATTGACAGGAATATCCAGAATCTTGCCGAGCGCTCGCTTGGCCCAAAAAATGGCGCAGTGGTGGTAATAAAGCCCCATACGGGAGAAGTCCTGGCCCTTGTCTCAAAACCCTTTTACGATTCCAACCTGATTTTACAGAAAGAATATTATGACAGGTTGCGTCTTGATCCGGGTAATCCACTTTATAACCGTGCCTTAAGCCCGTTTCCGCCGGCGTCCTGCTTCAAGGTGATAATGGCCACGGCTGTTGTACAGGAAAAGGCTTTTCCCATGGACAGCACTGTCTATTGCGGCGGTTCACACCGTGTTGGAAACCGTATCTTTCATTGCTGGAACAGGAGCGGTCACGGGTCTTTGAACCTCATAGGCGCAATCGCCAATTCATGTAATGTATTTTTCCAGACCATGGGTTTAAAGTACCTTGGAGAGGAAAAAATCATAACCTATGCGAATGAGTTTGGGTTTGGCGAGCTTACAGGCATAGACATTGCAGGCGAGAAAAAGGGTTTTGTCCCCACACCTGAATGGAAATTGAACACGGAAAAGATGGTATGGGTAGGTGGTGATACGGTGAACCTGTCAATTGGCCAGGGATACATTACCGCGACCCCGCTTCAGCTTTCGGAAATGGTTTCCATGGTGGCAAACCGCGGAAAGACATACAGGCCTTTTCTTCTGAAAGAAGTGCGTGATCCAAAAACAGGCAGAGTCATTGAGGAAACAAAACCTGACCTTCTGCGCCAGACTGAAAAGATCGCCCCTGAGACATTTGACGTGGTAGCGCAGGGCATGCGAGAAGTGGTTCTAACCGGAACAGCCCGCTATGCCATTTACACAAAATCAGTTGACATCGCAGGCAAAACGGGAACCAGCGAACTGGCGTCTGACAAGTCAGATTTTACCCATGAGTGGTTTGCCGGTTTTGCGCCCTATGATCAGGCCAGGGCATCCGATCGGGTTGTAGTGATAGTATTTGTGGAAAACGTATCCAAGTCAGAATGGTGGTCTCCGCGCATTGCCAATTTCATTTTTCATGGTATTTTTACCAAGAAAAACTATGACGAGGTTACCCGGGACCTCGGTGTGCTTCATTTGCCGCAAAAAGAGACCGTGCAATGAAAAGAAGCTCCATATTCAGTATAGACCTGTATATAGTCGGTGCTGTAATCATGCTCATTGTTATAGGAGTTCTCTTCATACTGTCCGCGAACACAGACACTGACGGCCAGATCTACAATAATGAATTTTGGAAGCAGATGATCTGGGCTGGCATCGGGTTGCCGCTCCTGTTTTTCTTTGCCTTTTTCAATTATCAGCGCCTCAGGGACATTTCACTGATTATTTACATAGTGATAATTGTTTTGCTAATCCTGACCCGTCTGGTTGGACAGGTTGCGAACCGGGCACATTCATGGCTTGGTATCGGAAGCGTCGGGATACAACCATCAGAGTTTGCCAAGATCGCAGTGATACTGTTTCTTGGAGATTT
>RPPD01000113.1 GCA_003818675.1 Spirochaetaceae bacterium | reverse complement strand
CTTGATCACCACCGCTTTCTGACTCTGCTCGTCCCTGCCGCGGTATATTACCGTCCTCGCTCCCGAGTACAGCTCTTTCTCTATCTTGTATCTCTGCTCAGCCATGACTCTCCCTCCTGGAATTGCATTGCATCAATGCGCATAAGCGCTCTCCCGCAGAAGAGCTGAATATGTCTCGTTTAACATTATCACTTTTGGCGCGCATCCCCATTTTTCATAGTTGTACCGGCTCATGAACAGAAAATCAGCCGCCCTCTTTTCATTTCCGGTGCGCAGACAGAATAATGCGGCGCATTCACAGATCATCGCCTCCTCCGCGACAAATCCGTTCTCGTGAGCGTGCCGTATAGCCGCTTCATAAAGTGCGATCCTCTCAAGAGATCGTCTGTTGTAAGGCATCGCCTCGGCTTTGAGCAGAATATACTTGTGCAGGTAGGCCGCCGCGCCCTTTCCCGCGAGTTTCCTGAACATTTCCAGGTACCGGGCAAGCGCGCGGAACATCCTGCGCTCCCCTTTTCGCCTGGCGGCGGAGCTGATCAGCAGCGCATGAATGAAATAAAACTGGGTGACCACAAGCTGGCCAAACGCTCCCTGCATGGAGCGGATTCCTTCATCCGCCAGTTTTAACCCTGTTTCATGCTCGCCGAAAAGGTAAAGCAGGAACAACTTGCATACGTAATATCCGGCGAGTGTTGTATACAAATTATCATCTACAAGAGCCGGGATCTGCGCGCTTTCGTCAAACTCCGTTCCTGTTATCACGGTTGAGGATGAATGCCCGTTGCCAAGACAGTGCACGGCCTCATGAAGTATGTTGAAAAAAATCAGCGAATCCGGCTGTGCCATTTTTTTCTGTTTGACGGAAAGTTCATGGACGAGCTCATCGAGCTTTGCCAGATTGGTTCCCGTAAAAAGATGATGGATGACCTGGTGATTGATACAGTACGAGGCATATTGAAAATCTCCGTAGCTCATTCCCGATGAGGCGCCTTCCTCCAGAAAAGGCAGGGCATTCCGGGGATGGTTGCGGTAGTGGTTCGCAAAAGAGTATAAAATCATTATCTTTGCAATTACCTGTTTTGCGTCAAGCCTTGTCGTCAGTGCTATCGCCGCATCAAGCATTCTCATCCCCTGGTCATTGTCGCCGAGCAGAACACACAGAACCACTCCATAATACGCAAACAACATCGGGGTGGATGCGGCGAAACCCTTTTCAAGCGATATGGACAATCCCTTGAGAATCACGAGAGGGGCGAGATCGGGATACGATTGGTAGGTCGGTTCACCCAAGGCGGCGAGTATCATGAGTGCCGCCGCAGACTTTCCATTGTCCGCCACACCCATGGCCAGTATATCTTCCTCGGTTTTTTTGCGCAGTTTTATCCTGATCCTGGATATTTCAATCAGCACTGATAAACGAGTCGCCTTTTTGGGAATCTTGTAACCAAGGTTCAAAAGGCATTGCCGTCCCAGTTCAAATGCCTCCCTGATCCGGTTTTGCGCCGCGTACATGTTGATCCTGACGACCATAATATGAGCGGTATCGAGTTTCTCTCGGCTGTGACCCAGCACGCAATCAATGACCGCGTCCGCTTCAGCGTACCGACCGGAGAGGTATTCGCATTCTGCAAGCTCCGCGTGCACCTCAAGGGCGATATGATACGCGGATTCCCACGGCCGGCCGGGCAGCAATTCCCGCGCGGCACGCAGAAAACCGACCGCGGCTTCAAACGCGGCGCTCGACCGCGCCTTTTTCGCGGCCCGGACATTCAGGTCAAGAACCATGAGCTTTTGGGAATCGTCAAGCCGGACATGGCAAAGATTGAACTGGTTTGTGATGAGAAACAGGTGCCTGTCCCGCGCGCTTTCCGGCAAACGCGAAAGGAGAAGCTGTCCAAGCCGGAAATGGTATCCGGACTTTTCCGTTTCTGTCAGCATGGAATACGCGGCTTCCCGGATGCGCTCGTGGGAGAAAACTATATTGCGATCGTGTGAATCGGTTGATTCCTCACGGATGAATAATCCCTCATGAAAAGCCTCAGCGAGGGATGCTGATACGCTTTCCTCCGGTTTCCCGAGGAGCTCCGGCATCATATCAGGGAAAATCCTTCCGCTGAAACAACTCGCCGCTTTCACGAGTTCCAGCGTCTCCGCTGACAGGCCCCTGAGTCTTCCTTCCAGGCGCTGGGCGACATTTTCCGTGACCGCAATCCGGTTTATCCCGGCCTCATCGATGGCCCATGCCGCGCCATCGTGTTCCAGGAGCCTGGACAGGTAGAGGTCGGTCAGGAGCATGTTGATGAAAAGCGGATTCCCCGCTGTCTTTTTTTCCAGAAGCCCCGCGAGCTGGTTTATTTCCGCCCCCTTTTGCTTCAATGCGTCCACAAGCAGGCTGATGATCGCGTCCTTTCCAAGGGGCGGCAGGGCCAGATCCCGAAAGGCCATGCCGGATTTTTCAAGATCGAGCGAAAACCGGTCAACCTGTGCGTAATCGGTCCCGGGCTCATTGTCCCTGAGCGTGCCGATGAAGAGCAGTCCCCCGGACGCCGGATCAGTGAGCAGGGAGACAAGGACATACATGCTCGCCTCGTCCGCCCATTGCAGGTTTTCAATGCACAGCACCAGCGGTCTGTTCCTGTCAGCAAACACGTTCATAAAACCCGTAAGGGTATTTATGAACCTGTTGTGCGATCTCTGATGGTCAAGCTCCGGCACGACCGCCTGCGGCCCCATGATATGTTCCGCCAGCGGGATCATGTCCGTGATGATCCTGCCGTTTCCAGCCACAGCTTTCGCGATTTTGTTTTTCCAGACCCTGATCTCGTCGTCCCGCTCCATGAGGACCTGCCTGACAAGCGCGTCACATGCCTGTATGATTCCGGAATATGGAACGTTCATTTTCATGCGTTCAAAACAGCCGCGGATAAAAAATCCCCTCTGCCCGGTGATGGGCCTGTAGAGTTCGTTGACGAACATTGTCTTTCCCATGCCGGCTGGACCGTGGACGATAACCGCCTCTTTTCCTCCTCCGGCCGCGTTCTGGAAATACAGCATGAGTTCAAGCAGTTCCTTTTCGCGGCCGTAGAGTTTTTCCGGTATCGCGAAATACCTGGAAACGTCCCTTGTGCCGATCGGGAAAAGGGGAATGCTGCCTGTTTCTGCCAGCAATTTCCTGGCGTGGCGCAGGTCCGCCACAAGCGCGGCCATGGATTGATACCTGTCTTCCGCGTTTTTCTGCATCAGCTTGCACACCATCTCGTCAAAAACCATCGGGACAGCCACCGCCTTTTCCGAAGGCAGGGGCGGCAACCTGGCGATATGCGCGTACACAAGCTCGTTCTGGTCATGACTCTCAAAGGGAAGTTTTCCCGTGAGCATTTCAAAGAACATCACTCCCAGTGAATACATGTCCGTCCGGTAATCCACACCGCGGTTCATGCACCCCGTGAGTTCCGGGGAAAGGTACGCCGCGGTACCCCCGAATGACCGGAGTCCTGAGAGATCCTCGCGTTTGACTCTTGAAGACAGGCCAAAATCTATGAGCCGTATTTCGTTGTTCACGGGATTCATGACAACATTGTGAGGTTTCATGTCCTTGTAGATCACGCCCTGGTCATGGAGCGCCTCAAGGATTCCGCCGACCGCGTCCAGGACGAGCAGAATCATATCCACCGCAAGAGGCCTGCCCCCGATGATCATGTCAAGGCTCATCCCGCCTATATCTTCCATCACGATGGCCTTTCCATTTTTGTAATTGATCAGGCTATGCATCTTCACAACGCCGGGAATATCCTGCAGTTCACCGCCGAGCCTGTATTCCTCCTCGATCCGCTCAATCTCCGGCAGAGAGGGAAATTCGCTGCTCGGGGCCTTGATGACAACAGGACTCTGATCCGTCAGGTCAATGCCCCGATAGATCACTGTCTTGTGCCCCGAGTGGATTTCCCTGTCAATCCTGTATCTGCCGTCAACGATCATTTTACCGGCCTGTTTTCCCCTCTTGCGTATAATCCACGCATAAAATCGCGCGGTCATCATGCGGTTTTGCGTGTCCGCAGAACGCGTCCACGTACTCGATCACCTTGTCCACATACTCCTCTGGTGTTTTGTCCGCGTTTACCTTGGTCGCCGCGGCCAGGCGTTCCGCGTCAAACTGCACGCCCTCGGGATTCATCGCCTCAACTATTCCGTCAGTGTAAAGCACGATCCGTTCGCCCTTCGCGAGTGTTTTCTTCCCGGAGGAAAACTTCACGTCACCCTCAAGCCCGATAGATGTGTCATCTGTTGTAAGTTGTTCGAGAGGCCCGTTTTTCCTGATCAGGAAAGCCGGCTGATGCGCACAGCAGGTGTAGTTAAAACTGCCGTCCGAAACATCCAGGATGCCGAAGAACACAGTCAGGTCGTGTTCGCCCTTTTCGCCCAGGAGCTGGCAGATCTCGCTGTTGACCCTGCCGCAGATTTCGCCCGTGCCCTTGAAAAGCAGGGCGTTCGCATTGAAGCTCACCTTGGCCATGGCGGTCACCAGGCTCGCGGACACGCCGTGCCCGGAGACATCCGCGATCATAAAACCATATTTGGCATCGCTGATCCTGATCACGTCATAGAGATCTCCGCCCAGTTCTTCCATGGCAAGGTAGCGCCCCGCCACCGAACACCCTGTCAATTTGGCAAGCACGGATCTGTCCGGGAGCATACGCTCCTGGACGCGGCTTGCGAGCTTCAGGTCGTTCAGCATGATCTGGTTTTTTTCCGCCAATTCAGCGGTGCGTTCTGCCACCTTCTTTTCCAGGTTCTTGCTGTAATCTTCCAGTTTGCCGTACAGCCTGGCATTTTCTATGTTGATGGCGGCCTGAGCGGACAGCACGCCCATCATCTCAACGCGCTCGGGCGTAAACGCCCCGGCCGCGAGGTTGTTTTCCAGATACAAAACGCCGATCAGTTTTCCCTGCTTGATCACAGGCAGGCAGAGAACGCTCTTCACCTTGCCTGCCTTGATATATGGATCATTCACGAAGCTTCCCTTGTCCGCCGCGTCATCCAGCACAAACGCCTCTGACGTCTTGGCCGTGTACCGGATCACCGCCTCGGGCGCCTCGTCAAACCTCTCAAGCGGAATATGCTTGAGCACCTCGGCCTTCCCCTTGTTCGTATAGGCTTCCACAAACAGTTTCCCATCCTCTTCCAGAACAAGCGCACCCTTGTCCGCGCCCGCGTTCTCCGCCAGGATCCTGATCATCTTGGAGAGCAGGTTTTTCATCTCAATTTCACCGGAGATGGCCTGCGTGGCCTTCATGACCGTGTCCACGTCAAGGAAACTTGATGTGCCCGGGCTTGAACCTGAGCTGGAGCTCGTTGAAACAGAGGTGGTCGTACGCATGGTACCCGTCATCTGGTCATCACCCCCGGCTTTTTTCACTGCGCGGATACCCAGGAGTTCGCCATATTTTTCATCCAGCTGTTTGACCTTGGCCATGGCGCCCCACTCCTGGTAACAGTAGCGCGCCTTCTGCATGTATGCCGAGGCGAGGGTCTTTAGTTCACGCGACAAATAGAACTTGGCCGCGCATTCGTTGGCGATTGCTTCTATATTGACATAGCCATTCTCGTGCGCTGAGGCTATCGCCTCGTCGTAGAGACGCATTGCTTCCTGGTCTTTGTTGTTAATCGCTGATTTCTGGGCATTAATCAGACAGTATTTATGCAGAAAGTTTTCCTCACAATGAATAGACCATTTAAATAATCTCTTTATATTTTTATATAACAGCTTTATGTTTTTTTTTCCATTTATTTTACTATTGAATAATATTGAATCGCTAATCGCTAACGATTGATAGAACACTATTTCTTCAATTGTGATGGCCGAGCCAACCCCACCTATTGATTTTTTAGCCAAGTTAGCATTTTTGATTACTTCTTTATTATTGTCAAATAAATAGCTTGTGATTATTTTATATAAGTAGTACAACACAAGGCACGCATGATTATTTTGTCTTATCCAAATTGGCAGCATGATCTCTTCATTAAAGTAATCACCCTTTAATAATAGTTGTTTATTGTTATCGGACAAATTAAATACAAATTGGTTCCAAGCATTAAAATATTCATTCTCGTTAATCAATTTTGTTTTAATTACTAAGTTTCTATATTTATCAAATTCACTCAATACATCATTAAGCGGCTTACCCATTGTAAATAAATAATTCAAATACATATTTATACAATATGTCATATATTGCAAAGATCCACTTTCGATGCCCTTATCAATTCCTTTTAAATAATATCCCATATTTATTTTTATATGTTTCTTCCAATGATTTATAAAATACGCCATAATCTGATATACAGAACACATCTGCTGGGGATTATTATTCTTTTCAACAAAATCGACAGCTAATTTGCCAAATTCGTAACCGGTTTCGATATCATTTAAAGCTAATATTGAGAGCATACCATAAACCCCAAAAGCGAATCCGCTATATTCTGTATTTCCATATTTTAAAGATATTTTAAGCATTTTAATAATAACCACAGGGAGCAGCGTTACTGATGAAGAGAATAACGCTGGAGGACCCATAGAATATAATATTTTTACTATTGATAAATATCTTTCATCTTTTAATATTTGATTGTCTTTTAGTTTATTTATCGCCTTATTCCCGATCATTATTTTAGAACCAATTAATTCTTTCATGAGTGACATCATACTTGGATTCTTTTTCATTTTATATTTTATTAATGACAACGCAATACAGCCAATATTTATCGCCTCGTCAAATCTTCCCTGAGAAGTAAACAAGGCTATTTTTAATATATATATATATATTTTATCGCTTTGCATTTCAGCTTTTTCTATTATTTCATCAAACAGTCTACTAGCTATATCCAGATTCCCAATTAAAAATTCTGTTTCAGCAATTTCAGTGAATATTTTTACGGATAACGGATAATTTATTTTCCAAGAATTGTTCGGTAACAATTGTCTTGAAAATATATAAAACCCCACCGCCGCCTCATAAGCCGCACTCGCCTTGGCCTT
>RPPD01000112.1 GCA_003818675.1 Spirochaetaceae bacterium | reverse complement strand
TTCTGCCAGGAGCGCAGGTATATCTGGATTCACTTTGGATGGGAACTGCTCCACTTGTAATGAGCAGGCCAGAGAAAATATCGCGACTCTTGTTTGTATTGCCGGGATTCAATGACGAAGTGATTCGTGTGGGGCCGGGAATGGGTGAAAATGTGCAGGCCACACTTTTAAATCTCAAGATAGAATGGAGCCAGATCCGGGACCACAAACGGAACAGGTATTACAGCGCTCTTGCCGCGTTTATTCTTTCGCTGCCTCTTCCAATTTTTTCATTCAGCTTTGCACGTGATGCTTGGATCTCGGGACGGAATGGAGAGTTCGAGTTTTATTCAACTGCATACTACTGGACTGGTTTTATAAGTGCCGCACTTTTTGTAAACATGCTCTCTGAACTGCTTAAGTATGTGCACAGCGCGGACCGGCCGGCGGGATGAGTCGCAAGGAGCGTATTCTTGAAAAAACCTAAACTCTCTGAAAGGCTCGCGCAGCTTTTTGGATTTGCTAAAACTGACGCATCAGTCTTTGATGAGCTTGAGGATGCCCTGATAGAGGCTGATATTGGCGCATTGCTTGCAGCGTCATATGTGTCTTTGCTGAAAAATATTGCAGGGGAAAAAGGGCAGCTGTCCGCACAAATGGCCCAGACTGAGCTTGCGCGTCTTATGGCCATAGATTTGCTTGAAGCACATGCAGATCTCGTCAAGGACGCGATGAATGTGTTTATGGTCTGCGGTGTAAACGGAGTTGGGAAGACAACAACTATAGGCAAGCTTGCGCATCATTTCAGTTCTTTTGTGGAAAAGGGCCAGATCATTCTTGCGGCTGCAGACACATTCAGGGCCGCAGCCATTGACCAGATAGTAATCTGGGGAGAACGCCTTGGTTGCCGCGTTATCAGACAAAAGCATGGTGCTGATCCCGGAGCTGTGGTATATGATACCCTGGATTCCGCATCTGCCAGGGGTACAAGCGTTGTAATAATAGACACCTCGGGCAGAATGCACACCAAGGATCATCTCATCAAAGAACTTGAAAAAATGGACAGGATTGTGCGCAGCAAGCTGAAAAATGGTGATTCATACAGGAAAATGATTGTGCTTGATGCAACAACAGGCCAGAACGCGCTTGCCCAGGCAGAAGTGTTCCATAAAAGCCTGGGAATTGATTCCGCAATTCTTGCCAAATATGATTCAACCGCCAAGGGAGGAATTGCCGTTGCCATTGGCCGTGCCCTCCGAATTCCTTTTTCATTTATAGGCAGGGGGGAAAAGGCTGAAGATCTTGAGATCTTTGACAAGGTGAAATTTCTGGAGTCGCTTTTCTCATGAACAGAAATATTCTGTTATTGTCAATTTTTGTTTTTCTTGACGCCATGATTGTGCATGCAGAGCCGGAATATTTCAGTTCCGATTCAGTCGGGCTTGAAATAGAGCGGATCAACAAGTACCGCCTTGACGAGTTTGAGTTTGTGCTCGAAGTGGAATCTTCTGGAAATAGAGTGACAAAAAGGCTTCTTCAAGACGGTGATGAGAGAATGCGATGGGAACTCGTCCATGACAACGAGGGTTTAAAAAAGGAAGAGCTTGAGTACGACAAAAAAATATTGAGCATCAGAACAGAATATGACAGAAAAGGCAACAGGACTCTGGAAGAAATATACACTGATGGCCAACTCACGGAGAAAAAGACTTTCAACTATTCAAGGCGAGGCATAGATTTTGCCGAAGCATTCGACAATGCCGGAAAAAAACTCTATACGGATGAATATGACATTGCACCCTCGGGCAGACTGCGGAGCGTCCGCAGAATATTTCCGTCAGGAAGAATCGATGTAAAGCACTATGTCTTTGCCGAGAACAAGATGGTTGGTGAATGGGAGTACATAGAAGGGAAAATAATTTTATCGGAATATAACTCACGCGGAAAGCTTATCAGAAAGGAAACCTGGGACAAGGATACGCTTGAAAACATTACAGAGAGCATCTTTAACGAGGAAACGGGCGCCATTATTTCAGAAAGGGAAAGGGATCTTGTGAACAAGACCTCAACGGAAAGAACCTATGACAATACCGGTAATGTAATTTCTGAAAAGCTTACTGGCTCATCCGGCATACCGGCAGAGGTATCCTACACATGGGAAAACAACCGCAGGATTGGCATGCGGAAAAAGAGCGAGATAGGTGTTGAGGAATGGAAATATTTCTATGGCCCTGACGGGAAGCTTGAGCGGGAGGAATATTATCGCAGGGGTTTCCTTGAGATGCGGACCGTTTACAAGGGAGAGGATTCGTGGTATGAGGAAATACTCCGCAATGAAGAGGTCTTCGTCAAGGTGTACTACGAAAAAAACAAGAAAGTCCGCGAGGAGTTCATCCAGGACAATGAAGTCATCCGTACAAGGGATTACAAATAATGAAGATCAAGTTTGTTCTCTTCACAGCTCTGCGATATTTCAAGGCAAGGCGGAAAAGCAAGGGGTTCGCCTCATCGCTTCTTTCAATCATAGGCGTGGCATGGGGTGTACTCGTCCTGATCGTTGTCATCGGGGTCATGAACGGGTTCCAGCTGTCTTACATCAACAATATTCTTGAAATAAGCTCATACCATCTGCAGATAAGCCCTGCCCAGGGCGCCAAAACACTCTCAAGTGAAAAGCTTGGAGCCTTGGAGAATCTTCCCGGTGTTTCCGCTGTTGTACCATATACTGAGTTCCAGGTTTTGGTAAACCGGACATCACTTTACTCGCAGACTACGGGCGGGATTGTTCGCGCAATTGACGTGGAGATGGCAAGAAAGGATGAAGGATTCTTACGAAGCATTTTCTCGGAAGAGACTGGGGATTTGGCAGCTCTGCAGGCACAGCTGGATCTATCCGCGCCTGATTCAATCATCATCGGGAACCTCTATGAATATACAATTGGCGCAAAGGCGGGTACAGAGCTTATTCTTACTTCAGTCCAGGATATTAAAATTCAGCGAACCAGCGGTAATGACGGAGCTGCGTCCAGTTTTAATGTCTTGCGCGCTTTCAAGAGCGGTTACAGCGAGATTGACATGAATTACATTTTTATGTCACTGAAAAGCGCGGAAAGATTTTTTCAGGACAGAGAAATCACTCTCGCATACGGGATCAAATTGACTGACAGGTTTGATGACCTCGGTGCGAAACTTAGGGTGGAGAATCTTCTTTCGGATCCAGGATATACCGTAAAAACCTGGCGGGATTTCAACAAGGGTTTCTTCGGCGCACTGCTTATGGAAAAGATTGCCATGATGGTACTGGTTGGTCTGATATTTATTGTGGTCGGATTTAATATTTTCAATTCACTGCGTAGAATCGTATACGAAAAGTTCGAGGAGATAGGGCTTTTAAAGTCAATAGGCGCTTCCCCTGGACAGGTGAGGTCTGTTTTTATCTTTGAGGGTTTTCTGATAGGATTTATCGGAGCATTGACGGGATTGATTGCGGGTCTGGTGGTGGCTTCGCATATAAACGAGGTTTTTGCTTTCGCGACAGGTTTTGTCAATGCGATGATCGGTTTTACGGAAGGAACCGCGGGTATATTTTTCCAGGGATTCACGATACCGAGAGTGATATCGCCGTTTTCACCAGAGGTTTTTTACCTTAAAGAGGTTCCATCCCAGGTGCTGTTCGGTGAGGCATTTCTCATTTTCTTTTTCGCGCTTTTTTCTTCAACAACGGCGGCGTTCATCGCTTCCAGAAAAATATCCGAAATAAAGCCCGCGGAGGTATTGCGGTATGAATAATGGAAATGCTTTGAACGCGGAAAAAACAAAAAAACCGCTTGTCGGGATCACGGACCTGCGGAAGCTCTATTCCATGGGTCAGGATACAATTGAGGTGCTTTCGGGCATAACCCTGGAAGTAGCAGAGTCTGAAATGGTTCTGGTAACGGGCGAAAGCGGCAGCGGAAAAAGCACCTTTCTGAACATGATTGGCGGTCTGGACACACCCACGTCCGGAAGCGTCATGGTCGCTGAAAGGGATATAGCAAAGCTTCCAGAGTCAAGGCTTACCGAATACAGGAGCAAATCTGTCGGCTTTATCTTCCAGTTTCACTATCTTCTAAAAGACTTCACCGCACTTGAGAATGTCATGATGCCCTTGCTTATCTCTGGAGATTCAGTGAAAGAAACTCGTGAGCGCGCGCGTGCACTTCTTGCAGATATTGGACTTGGTCAAAGACAGGATCATTATCCCTCGCAACTTTCGGGCGGGGAGCGTCAGCGGGTTGCAGTGGCACGTGCACTCATCCATGACCCATCCCTGATTCTTGCAGATGAACCTACAGGCAATCTGGATGAGAAAAATTCAAAGCTTGTGCTTGAACTTCTCTTTGACCTTGTGCGCAAATACAACAGGACCATGATCATGGTCACGCATGATCTGTCAATCAGGAAAAATGCAGACAGATCCTTCCTGCTTGTGCATGGGAGACTTGCTCCAGAATGAAAAACCTTTTTGCCTTTTTTTATGGAATCAGAATTCTGTCTCTGAAACGGCGCAAGGGCGAGAAGACCCGTCCAAAGATGCTCATTTCGATTGTGAGCATTGCCTTGAGCCTGATACCGGTAATTGTAATTATCGTAGTCACGGACGGAATGATAGAGGGCATTACCTCGCGGATAATTGAGTTTTCATCAGGGCATTTGCAGTCAGGTGTGGATTTTGAAACAGAAGCAGATTTGTTGTCCAAAGAAAAAGACATTCTGTCCGGGATTCCAGAGGTGACTTCCGCCTATTTGGAGCGGGAGGGATTGGGGTTGCTGTTTCACAACAATAATAGATCTGTAATATCAGTACGCGCAGTACCAAGGGATCTGTATGAGATTGACCCTGGCTTTGCCAGATACGTAAAATGTTCCGAGGGCACTTTCAGCCTGGAAAAGCGCAACCAGGTGGTGATCGGTGAGGCTCTTGCCGCGGAGTTTTCAATAAAAGTCGGGGACACAATACGCGTCTACACCTTTCGTGGCGGCTTTGTACCTGGAATGTCTGCTTCCTTGCCCAGGGTGACTCGCCTTTCAGTTTCCGGGATTTACTCCGTTGGCTACAGGGAGCTTGATAAAAACGTGCTTTTTGTCTCATATCAGGATGGAAGCCTCATGCTTCCATTCAAAAATTCCACGACTACCTATAAAATCAAGGTACGGGATCCATTTATGGACCTGAATGCCCTTTCACTTGAGATCGAACAGCTTATTGAGGCAAAGGGCGCATTCCTTCGAACCACACCATGGACTTACATCAACAGGAACCACTATTCTGCCTACCAGACAACCAAGTGGCTGCTGGTTTTCATCACGATAATCATTGTTCTGGTCGCAACGTTCAATATCATGTCTTCAATGATCATGGTTGTCCTGGACCGCATGCATGAAATTGGAATATTAAAGGGCATAGGCGCCAAACCCGGAAGCATCATGCTTTCATTTGTCATTGTGGGCTTCTGCACAGGACTGTGCGGAACTGTCCTCGGAGTCGGTGCAGGGTTATTTGTTGCTGTTAATATTAATGCGGTGATCTCGGGCATAGAAATAATTGCAAATGCTGTGATGACTGCAATAAACTGGATTTCATCAATATTTTCGGGTTCATTCCAGTCCCAGCAGATCCAGATTCTTAATCCAGAGTATTATCTGGAGAAGATTCCAATCAGGATTGAAGTCTGGGAAGTTTCAATCGTCTGCGTATTTACACTGCTGGTGTCCATGCTTTTTTCGTATTTTCCGGCCAGGATGGCTGCTAAAATAAGACCACTGGAAGTCATAAGGAAACACTAAAATTGACGCAAAAACACTGCAAAAAGAGGCCGTTTTGGCCTTTTTTTTGTCGTCTTTTTTCAAATTGATATTATACTATGTGTAAGGAACAACATGCTCTGCGAATTATGTAACCAGAATGAAGCGATTTTCCACGTCAAACAGATCATCGGCAAGGATGAACTTGAAATGCATCTGTGCGAAAGCTGCGCGAGGCTAAAGGGAATTTCCAAGAATGAAAACAGCGTCGATTTTTCCATATCGCAGCTTCTTACAGGGCTTGTGGACATAAAGACCGGGGCAACAAAAACCCAAAGCGACTCGCCAGAATGCAGCCAGTGTGGCTTCACGCTCGCCAGGTTCAGGAAAACCGGCCGTCTGGGCTGTGCTGAGTGCTATTCGACCTTTTCACGGCAGGTCAGAAACTACATCCACAAGATGTACGGCCAGGTGCAGCACAAGGGCAAGTTTCCGGACAAGCTTGCGGTTTACAAAAATCTGCTGTTTGATGTTGAGTCTTTAAAGGATGAGCTTAAAAAGGCCATTGCAGTGGAAGACTATGAACATGCTGCAATGCTTCGTGACAGGATCAGGGAAATTACAGAGAGGGTAGACACAGATGCCGAACAGTCTTGATCTCTCACGCACAGCAATCTGGTTTAAAAACCCGGGCCCTGACAATGATGTGGTGCTCTCAAGCCGGGTAAGGCTTGGCCGCAATCTCGCTGGTTTCCCGTTTCCGCAGACCATGACCCAGGAGCAGGAATCCCGGGCCAGGGACCAGATCCTTGATGCATTCAAAAATCTTGATCCTTCATCAGGGTATACTCCTTATATCCTTGATGACTTGCGGCTTCTGGACGTGAAGCTTCTTTTGGAGCGGAACATAATCACACAGGAGTATTCCCTTGGGAAAAACAAGGCAGTGGTCTTTGACTCCACGGGCAGCGTCTCTGTCATGATAAATGAGACCGATCATCTCAAAATGGCCGCTATCCAGGGCGGGAACAGGCTGAAAGAAGCCTGGCAGGCAGTTGACAGTCTGGACACGGCACTGGATGAAAAGCTTGACTATGCGGTTTCCCTTGAATGGGGATACCTCGGACCATTCCTTACAGGTGTTGGTACGCAGATGCGTGCATCCCTGATGCTTCATCTGCCGGCCCTGGTTTTTACAGCTCTCATCAGCAAGGCTGTGAAGACCATTGCCTCTTTCGGGCTTTCCATAAAGGGTTTTTTTGCTGACGGTGAAGAATCGCTTGGTGATATCTACCAGATTTCAAACC
>RPPD01000111.1 GCA_003818675.1 Spirochaetaceae bacterium | reverse complement strand
TGGTTTCAAGGCCAGTGATCCCAGTGGGCAAGGACATAGGCTATCTGCCTGGCGCCAAGGCGGAGAAGCTCTCGCACTGGATGCAGCCGCTTTTTGACAACCTGGAATATATTTTAAGTGTTTACAAGAAACCAAATCTTAAAAACATAGACCATCTTTTCCAGAACAATTTCATTGAGCTTGAGGCACTTTCCCATATACGCGGTCGCTCCTTGCCTTCGCAATATATTATTATTGACGAGGCGCAGAACCTCTCTCCGCACGAGATCAAAACAATAGTCAGCAGGGCAGGAAAGGGGACAAAGGTTGTTCTCACAGGTGATCCATACCAGATAGACAGTCCTTACCTGGATTCCGGCTCCAATGGGCTTTCCTATCTGGTGGAAGCTTTCAAGGGGCAACCCATTTATGGGCATGTGACACTTCTTCGCTCCGAGAGGAGCGATCTGGCCGAGCTTGCCACTGAACTTTTGTAATCGTATTATATAAATCAGGAGGACAATATGAACAAAGTCATTTATATGTCCTGGATTTTGATTTTTGCCGCGGTGCTGGCTCCGACAGGGTTTGCCCAGAATGCGCCGGCCTTTGACACCTTTCAATATGGCGGCAACACGCTGAAGATCCATTTTATCGGTCACGCCACACTGATGCTTGATTTCAACGGGACCATCATCCATGTTGATCCGGTAAACTCGTATGTGAACTATGATCACCTGCCCAAGGCTGACATCATACTCATCACGCACAATCACTCCGATCACTTTGACAGATCGGCGATAGAAAAGATTTCCAAGGAAAGCACCGTCATCCTGGCTAACAAGACAGTGACTGACATGATAAAAAAGGGCATTGCACTTGCAGACAACGGCATCTGGGAGTCCGTGAAAATCCGGATACTTGCCGTGCCTGCCTACAACACCACAGCCGGAAGAACAAGCTATCATCCCAGGGGCCGGGATAATGGATATGTACTGGAACTGGGTGGAAAGCGCGTCTACATTGCGGGAGATACAGAGGACATCCCGGAAATGGCAAATCTCAAGAACATAGATATCGCGTTTTTACCCATGAACCAGCCTTATACAATGACCCCTGAACAGGTGGCCAACGCAGTGCGCATGGTCAGGCCCGGGATTGTATATCCGTCCCACTTCGGAGAAACTGACACCGGCAAGCTTGCCACGCTTCTGGCAGACGTGAAAACAACGGAAATCAGGATCCGGGCCCTTAAGTGACAGGTACGCGGAATCTGGTGGTGACCCAGGGTGCCCGGCAGCGTTTATAAATCGGTGCTTGGAGTTCCGTTGTATCCCCTTGGGGATACCACCTTGACTCTGACATATTTTTTCATTATATTAACGTCTCCAAAAAAGATTAAAATTCTTCCGGGAATTATCGCGCTTGCGCACATGTGCGTGAATTGGCGGGTTTCCGGCAATCTTTGAGGCACACGGAAAGAGCTTTTGCCCTTGAACCTGCGCCTTGAAATCTATGAAAAAGGGAACCTGAAAACACATGAGTGTTAAAATCTCCGAAATGCGCAACATCGGTATAAGCGCGCACATTGACTCCGGTAAAACAACCCTTACCGAACGAATCCTTTACTATTGCCGCAAGATCCACGCCATCCACGAAGTCAAGGGAAAGGACGGCGTCGGCGCCACCATGGACTCCATGGACCTGGAGCGCGAACGCGGCATCACAATCGCCTCTGCATCCACCAATGTCTCCTGGAGGGATCATTCAATCAACATCATTGATACTCCCGGCCACGTTGACTTTACAATTGAAGTGGAGCGCGCATTGCGCGTGCTGGACGGTGCCATCCTGGTGCTCTGCGCTGTTGGCGGTGTACAGTCGCAGTCCATTACAGTTGATCGCCAGCTCAAGCGCTATAATGTCCCACGTCTTGCGTTTGTCAACAAGTGCGACCGCGTAGGCGCAGATCCATACCGCGTAGCCAAGCAGCTCAAGGAAAAACTGGGGCTGAATGCGGTCATGCTGCAGATCCCGATAGGCCTTGAAGACAAACTGAAAGGGGTTGTGGACCTGGTCAGGATGAAGGCCCTGTATTTCGAGGGTATGGCCGGAGACGAAATCCGTGAGGATGAAATACCCGCGGAACTTGCGGCCGAGGCGGCCAAACGCCACGAGGAACTTGTGGACGCGGTTTCCATGTTCTGCGATGAACTGGCTGAGAGCTTTCTTGAGGGAAAGGCCACTCCGGAGCAGATCATGAGTGCGGTACGAAAGGGCACTATCGCCCTGAAACTCACACCTGTATTCGTGGGTTCCGCGTACAAGAATGTGGGCATACAGCCGCTGATTGATTCTGTTTTGGATTATCTTCCCTCGCCGGACGAGAGAACAAGCATCGCATTTGACCTGGACAAGGATGAGGCCCAGGTTGAAGTAAAGGCTGACAGCGCAAAGCCGGCTGTGGCGCTCGCGTTCAAGCTTGAAGACGGCCAATACGGCCAGCTCACATACATCCGCATATACCAGGGCAAGGTGGCCAAGGGCACCGAGCTTACCAATTCGCGTAACAAGCGCAGGATCAGGGTGGGGCGGCTGGTCAGGATGCATGCGGATAATATGGAAGACATTGATGCAGCTGATTCAGGCGACATCGTCGCGCTTTTCGGCGTGGAATGCAATACCGGTGATACCTTCAATGGAAGCGGAATCAATTATGCCATGAGCTCCATGTTCGTACCGGAGCCCGTCATATCGCTTGCCATCAAGTCCAAGGACAAGAAGTCGGAGGAAAACCTCTCCAAGGCGCTGAACCGTTTCACAAGGGAAGACCCGACATTCCGCACATATGTGGATCCGGAATCAAACGAGACCATAATCCGCGGCATGGGCGAGCTTCATCTTGACATCTACATTGAACGCATGAGGCGTGAATACAAGGTTGAGATAGAGACCGGCGCGCCGCAGGTCGCCTACAGGGAAACCATCACGACAAGCGCCGAGTTTGACTACACGCACAAGAAGCAGACAGGCGGTTCCGGCCAGTACGGCCGTGTCGCAGGCATCATGGAGACCAACCGCGAAGAAGACTACACGTTTGTGGACAAGGTCAGGGGCGGCACGATTCCGCGCGAGTTCATCCCGTCCTGCGACAAGGGTTTCAGGAAATGCCTTGACAAGGGATCGCTCATCGGTTTTCCGATTGTCGGGGTGAAGATGACCATAAATGACGGAAGTTCGCACGCGGTTGACAGCTCGGACATAGCGTTCCAGCAGGCGGCGATCGGCGCATTCAGGTCGGCATACGGCAAGGCAAAGCCGGAGGTGCTCGAACCCATCATGAAGGTTGTTGTTGAGACGCCCAATGAATTCCAGGGAAATGTCTTTTCCTCCATAAACCAGAGGCGGGGAATCATTGTGAGTACGACCGAGGAAGTTAACTTCTCCAAAGTTGAAGCGGATGTCCCGCTTTCGGAAATGTTCGGATACTCGACCGTACTGCGGTCACTCTCGCAGGGAAAGGCCGAGTTCACCATGGAATTCCACAAGTACGGCAAGGTGCCGCACTCGATTCAGGAAGAACTTATAAAAGAATACGAGCAGTCCAAGAAAAACGATAAATAGAGGAGCTGGCGGAAAAATGATTAAGAAGGAACTTTTAAAGAAGAGTCCCCTGCGGATTCTGGAAAAATCGATGCACGGTGGCGTCGGGATCGGAAATATCGGCGTGATGACTGCGCGTCAGGGTGTAGGCAAGACTGCGTGTCTCGTGCACCTTGCCACTGACAAGCTGATGCAGGGCAAGCACGTGATCCACGTATCATACGCCGGGAACACCTCCCATATTATTGCCTGGTACGAGGACATTTTTGAGGAATATGCCCAGCGTCTGAAGATTGGCAATGTGATGGATCTCCACGACGAGGTCATAAGGAACCGCATCATTATGAATTTCAGCCAGAGCGGAACAACGGTTACGCAGGTGGTGAAGAGCCTGAACACCCTGATAAAAGACGGCGGGTTTGTAGCAGACTGTATCATAGTCGACGGCTATGATTTTAAAATTGGGAAGCCGCAGGATCTTGTGGAGTACAGGGCATTCGCGAAAGCGCTGGGAATTGAACTCTGGTTTTCATCTTCCCTAAAGGATGAGGATCTGATATTTGATGAACACGGTATTCCGACAATCTTGACGTGTTATCTTGGGGAAATAGCCATTATCATTTTCCTTAAACCAGAAGCTGGAATCATACGCCTTGAGCTTAAAAAGGACCATGACCACCGGCCAAAGAATGATCTCCATTTGAAACTTGATCCCAAAATTCTCCTGATTGCAGGGGACAACGAATAGATCATCGCCGGCATTATAAATGTGGAATTGACGAGGCTGTTCCAAGGTTAATTATTCCCCTTATCTCCTTCCATCTTTACAGGATCAGTTCGCGGACGTACAATGTCTCATGAAAAAAATGACGCTCCGGGAATTTGCTGTTGCCCAGGGCAGGGTAATGGTCCGGGTAAGACAGGAAGAAACGCATGAGAGTGCAACGATTGGAGTATGCCCGGCTTGCTGGAACATCCCTGAACGCAGGGCTGTGCTGCTTGCAAAACTCGCCAGGCTTTCCTATGAGCCTGCATTCAAAGATGACTGCAAGGAGGGTGTTTATCGGCCAGGCAAATCGCATGCACCCGGCTGCCCTTATTCGCGGATTTCTTCTGATGCGTGGAAGAGATTTGAAGGTAAAATCAGGAAAATGAGATCATAAATGATTACTCAAGATTCTCTTGTGCTTTTGTTTTGTTCGCGGTCTTTTTGCCGCTGAAGCCCCATCTCAAAAATGCGATACCTATCACGCCAAAGAGCGATGTAAAAATAATGATTTTTTCAATCAGGAAATCCTGATCTGTTGAAACAGCATTTGTTGAGGATGCATTAATAACCTGCTGGGTTACCGCCTGGGTCTGCGCGGGTTGAGAGTGAAGCGTGGTGTCACTGGGAAGGAAAAGTGGAAAAAGAATCGCCAGGACATAAAGTGTTATGATAAATGTTTTGATGATTCTCGCTCGTTTTTCCATACAAACTCCTTATCAGCCTCTAAACAAATGACAGATGTGTAGAACCGATAATTTCTTTGAAAAATATAATAGAAATTATTGGTTCTACATGAGTTCCTTGATATACAAGTCCGCTGTATTAAAAAAAACCTCAAGGTACTCATAAGATCGGAAATTGATGTGACATTTCTATTGCAACATTGTGGCAAAATTAAGGCTTTTTCCAGTGCCCAAACTTGATGACAAAGAAATTTTAAGCACCAGAATTACTTGGAAATCAGATCAAGCTGTGATAAAGTGTCATCTATGAAAAACGCCAATGTATGGACCGTCGCTGTTGTCGATGATGAAAAGAACATCCGTGAGACAGTGAGTTACGCTCTGAAAAAAGAGGGTTTCAGGACCGCAGCCTTTGGAAACGGGCAGGAAGCCTGGGAGGCATTCAGCAGAGACCTTCCGGACTGTGTGATTCTGGACATCCTGATGCCGCTCATGGACGGGCTGGAACTCTGCAGGAAAATTCGTGGTATTAATGAAGCCATGCCCATCATATTTCTCACCTCCAAGGACGAGGAATTTGACCGCATCCTTGGACTGCAGATTGGCGCTGATGATTACATGTGCAAGCCTTTTTCCATGAGGGAACTGGTCATGCGCGTGAAAGTCCTCTTCAGGAGAATGTCACTCGCGGGTACTGCCGTTGAACCCTCCCAGCTGGTTACACTGAATGGTCTTGAGCTTGACTTGCAGCGTTATATCGCCAAATGGAAAAAGGAAAAGCTGGATCTCACTATAACCGAGTTCATGCTCCTCCAGTCGCTTATAAGACAGCCTGGTTTCGTAAAGACCAGGGAAAAACTGATGGAGGAGGCATATCCAGATCATACCTTCGTGAGTGACAGGACAATTGACAGCCATATAAAGCGCCTGCGGAAAAAATTTACTGCTCTTGATCCTGATTTTGATGATATTGAAACTGTGTATGGCGTGGGTTACAGGTACAAGGTCTCGGAATAATGCACAAGATACTGGTTTTTATCTCAAGGATTCTGTTCAGGCTGCTCATTTTCAACCTGTTCCTGATTTTCCTTCCTGTAGCAGGATTCCTCTATCTTGATACATATGAAAAACAGCTTTTATCCGCACAGGAAGATTCAATGGTGCAGCAGGGCCGCCTTGTGGCAATGGCCCTGGCGGACCAGGACAGTCTTCAAACAGAACGAGTTACCCGGATGTTGGGCCACCTCAAGGGCAGGACCCTTTCCAGGATCAGGATCGTTGACACAGCGGGAAAACTGCTTGCGGACTCAAGCGCCCTGAAAAACGCACCAGACGGGGTGCCGAGCAATCTCCGCCGTGCCGGAGAGCTGGAGTCCTACCCTGAGCGCACGAAAAAGCTGGCGCAGAACGGACCTGAAACCGGCATGGAGAGCTGGCTTTCTGAAGAACTTGAGGCAAAAAATCCTGATGAAGCGGAAGGATCAACAGGCTCTTCAACTGAAAAGGACGGCTTTTCCGAGTTCGTATACCAGATTGTGATTTTTTTCCTGAGGCTCTACCGCGATATCCTGGGTATGCCCAAGCCTGATCTGGGCACTGCGGAGTTTTATACCAGGGACAAGCCTTTGCTTGGACCTGAGATCAAGGCCGCCCTGGAAGGCAGATACGGGGCTACGACCCGCTATTCGGTCGGAGGCCAGGAATCCATCATGATGTACAGTGCGATCCCCATACGGAATTACAGGGATATTATTGGTGCTGTGCTTGTATCCCAGTCAACATACAGGATACTGCTTGACCTGTATGAGGTGCGCGTAGGCACGCTCCAGATAACGCTCTTTTGCGCGATCTTCGCTGTGCTGATGAGCATATTCCTGGGCAATACGATTGCCCGGCCACTGAAGAAGCTTTCCCACGAGGCCGAGGCGGTTCTTGACAAGAGGGGCAGGCTCATGCGTCCCATCAGGCCTGCAAAGAGGTTAGACGAGATTGGAGATCTGGCGAGGTCACTTTCAACACTCACCCAGCGGCTGGAGCAGCACATTCA
>RPPD01000110.1 GCA_003818675.1 Spirochaetaceae bacterium | reverse complement strand
CCAACTGAGCTAGCCGCCCGGTGCAACTTTGATACAGGATTTTAACGCTTTTGTCAATATAGAGGCGAAGCTGCTGTTTCAGAAAAGAAACTACTGTTTCTTCAGAGTCATGAGAACTCTTTCAAGGACCTTTTTCCGGTCCAGGGGCTTGACGATGTAGTTTTTGGCGCCAAGAAGAAGGGATTTCTTCACCAGATCCTGTTTTCCCAACGCGCTGATCATTATTATCTTTGCCTCTTTGTCAAACTCTATTATTTTCTCAAGTGAAGTAACTCCGTCCATGACTGGCATGGTGATGTCCATGGTCACCAGATCCACGTTTGGATAAAGTTCCTTATATTTCTCAAGTCCGTCCTGGCCATTTTCCGCGGTTGCGGCGACATCAAAACCCTCTGACGTGAGAATCTGCTCTATCTGTTTTGTCACGAACATTGAATCGTCCACGATAAGGACGCGATAGGGTTTTCCCGATTCCTTCCTTCCATCAGGAGGTCTCTGGTTTATATTCGGAAAATCCTGTTTCGTCTTCATGTTCACTATCCTCCTAGTTTTTCTCTCTAATGGCGACGTTTATTTCAATTTTCCCGAACTCCATCTCAATGGGCACAATCAGCGCTTCTATCCCGGTATCGGTTACCTCCATGTTATCTCCGGTAAAAATAGCCGGGGGAGTCAGATCAAATTCAAATCCAAGCTCATGCAGCTTGGTAACAGCCTGCGCAGTTATCATGTTGGCGAGTTCTGTGATGGTGGCCTTGGCCAGATCATCAAACTTTTTCATCAGCTCGCCATTCATGGCAGAGGCAATCTTTATGGCCGTGGCCTCTCCCATGTCAAATAATACTCTTCCTTCCACGTCTCCGGCAAGCCCCACAATTGCAGTGACACCCAGAACTGGCTGTGAGACGGATTTCAGGTACAGTTCACCCCGTTTTATTTCTATGCGGAGGACCTCCTTCAGCACGCTGAAGGCGGCTTCCACGAAGGGATTAATGTATTCAACTCTCATTCTTCCACCCCTTTACCCGCAGAATTTCAAATGGCCTGTCCACATGACGCGATTCTTTAACCCTGCTATTTGATAATCATCAGCTCTTTTCGTTTAAATATCCAGCAATTTTTTTCCCTTCAATCCTCCGCCAACCCCGGGCATGTACAGTTTCATTGTCTCCCAATACCAACAGACCACCCGCAGAGAGTCTGTCGCTGAAATATTCCAGCAATCTGGCTTTCTCAGCTGCATCATAGAAGGAAATAATATCACGGGCAACAATGATGTCAAGATCGGGAAGCGCGCTTCCGTGTCTGACATCATGATATTCAAAGTACAGCAGGTCCTTCAAAGCCGGTACAAACTGGTATCCGCCGCCTGTCGCCTCAGCCATGAATCCTGATGATGACATATACTGCGGAATATCCGCTTTATTCCAGGACATTGAAGGTGCAGCGCTTATGGCCAGAAGGTCCATGTCGCACGCCCACACCTTGATACGGGCATCCGGATATGCGACTCTTAAAATTGCCGCTATGGAAAATGCTTCAGAACCCTTTCCTGTACCCGGATTCCAGACTTTGAAGGAATTGCGCTTCATGCTTGACAACAGGGAGAGGAATCCGTCCCGTTGAGCCTCGTCCCAGAGCCTGCCTGTGCAGGCTGAATAGAAGGGTTTGAGGAACAGCAGGGCGTCCTCGGGATTCATCAGCTGGACATTCTCTTTTCCTGCCTTGCGCATGCTCTTCCACTCGGGAAGCCTGTGCTCCACCCAGGCCTGATTGGTTTCATCCACATAAAATTGGGCAAAAGTGGCAAGGGTATCCTTTATGAAAAGAAAATCCTGATCAATGTTGTCAGCTTTCTTTTTTCCGACAGCTGCTTCTTTTTTCTCAGTCGCCTTTCCACCAGTGGTTTCTTTGTCCGCATGCTCCTGTTGTCCAGACTGCCGGATTTCTGCCAGACCCTGTTCATCCCCAAAGATGCGGTCAGCATCCAGAATGACATACAGTTTATCTCCGGTCTCCACTATGCCATGGATATACTTCATGTTTATATCGGTGAAAAGCGGATGCCGCGGTTGAATGGTTGAAGAATCAAGCCCAATCACATTTTCTATCCTGTCAACAATGACGCCAATGATAGATTCCTCTATCCTTAGTATGAGGATGTTCGCAAGCTCGCCCTTTTTCCTCTCCACCTCTTCCAGGTGAAACATCCTGCGCATATTGATGATGGGTATGATCTCTCCCCGCAGATTGTAGACTCCCTCCACATAAAAGGGCGTGTTTGGAACCATGGTGAATCTGTCTGCTTTTGAGATTTCCTTTACGCACATGATGTCAAGGCCGTATGCGCGGTCAGCAAGCGAGAATGTGACCATCTTGAAGTCTATCTTTGCCTGCTTTTCCTCGCGTTCCGCCTCTGACTCTTCAGATTCCATTGTGTCGTAGTCGCTGTAGATGCTGCTCATGCTTCCTCTCTAATCACTTCAGTACTGAAAAATCCCTCTTCTTACGCTCTTCGACACCAATACGCATGCCAAGTTCTAGCAGTTGCCCCACGTCTATTATAAGCGATACCGTGCCATCGCCCAGTATCGTTGCTCCTGCAATTCCAGGTGATTTCGTAAACTTGTCCTTCAGCGGCTTGATTACAATGTCTTCCTCGCCTATCAGAGAATCCACAAGAAGACCTATCCGCGAACCACGCGAGCCCACGACAACAATAAAGAGCGTATCAGATTTCTGATCACCGGATTCCGATTCAGGAATTCCGAAAATCCTGTGCAGACGTACAAGCGAGATTACATCCTCGCGCAGGTCAAAGACCTCATAATTGTCTATCTGTTTCATTTCGTCTTTGCGCAGCCTCAGGGTCTCCAGAACCGAGGTGATTGGAATCGCGAAGACATTGCCCCCCACGCGCACCAGAAGTCCCTGTATGATAGCGAGGGTCAGCGGCAGCTTGATGGTAAACTGCGTACCGGAGTTTTTCTCCGACCAGACGCTGACTGTGCCGTTCAGCTTTTCAACCTGCTTCTTCACCACATCAAGACCGACTCCGCGGCCTGAAACATCCGTGACCTTTTTCGCAGTTGAAAAACCCGGTTCAAAGATAATGTTGAAGGCTTCAATATCCGAAAGGTTCTTGTTCTCGTGAATCATCCCGTTCAGGACAGCCTTGTTTCTGACCTTGTCAATGTCAATACCCCGGCCGTCATCCGAAATTTCAATCATGATGAGGTTTCCCTCATTGGATGCCTTCAGGACAACATTTCCTTCCGGGCTCTTGCCAAGCCTTACGCGCTCCTCCGGATCCTCAATGCCATGGTCAATGGAATTGCGCACGCAGTGGCTGAGCGGGTCAAGAAGGTCCTCTATCACGGACTTGTCAAGCTCTGTCTCCTCACCCAAAAGATTCAGTTCAATGTTTTTCTTCAGAGACTTGGACAGATCACGCACCAGCCTCGGGAAGCGCGAGAAAATGTGCGATATCGGAACCATGCGGATCTGCATGACCCCTTCCTGGAGATCCCCGGTTATGCGGCCGAGGTTCTGGGTTGCGCTGCGCACCCTGACATTATTTTCCTTCAGCCCGTTTTCCAATTTGCCGTAAAAATTAAGCAGGTCCCCGAAGCGGGTCTGCATTTCCTTCCTTATCGTCTTTACCGGTTTGCCCGCCTTCATTTCCTCAAGATATTCCGGTATCGAGTCAAAGAGGTCTTTTATCCGTTCCCGGAAAGCCTCCGCAGATGTGCCGAATTCATTGTAGAGAGAGAAGATACCGCCGGCCAGCTGGTTGAAGGATGCCTTGACAATGACGATTTCACTCACGAGGTTTAGAAGCTGGTCAATGCGTCTGGAATCCACGCGGACAACTGACCCGATGGTCTTGCGGGTGCGCTCCTCGCTATTTATTTTTTCCCCTGCCTCTTCGGGCTCATCAGTGGTTTCCTCTGCAGTCTTTCCCGCAGGTTTTTGCGCTCCCTTCTGCGCCCGGCCTACTGAAAGCGGAACAACAGAGATTCCAAGAGTGACATCCGGAATTGTGCATTGTTTTTCCATCACATCCACGGTCTGTTCGGACGAGATGTAATAGGTTATTTTTGGGTAAAATGTGTCAGAATAAAGCGATTCAAAATCCGGCACTGTCTTGATTATTTTTCCGATGTCCTTAAGCGCTGCATAGACCTGGATGCCCCCCACTGTATTCATGGGATTGTCCTCATTGAAATCCACGGTGATCTGGAAACCGGATCCACTTCCTGCCTGGGTAATCTCCAACAGCTCGTATTCCGAGAGTTCATCGGATTCGGCTCTGGCCTTTGCCGCTGAAACAGGCCTGGAAATAATGGAGGCCTTTCCCCCGGCCTTCCTTGCCGTAGCCTTCTCCCCTCCTGCCTGCAGGAATCCGGAAAGCGCTTTCTCAAGCTTTTGTGTATTTCCCTTGTACGGATTCCCCTGGGACTTGGCATCCAGAATATCCTTGATTACATCTATTGAGCTTAAAATACAATCTACAAGTTCCGAGGAGACCTTCTGCCTTCCACTGCGGATTTCATCAAGCACATCCTCCACAAGATGGGTGATATGCGCGAGCTCCTTCATGCCCACAGTGGATGCCCCGCCCTTTAACGTGTGCGCGGCACGGAATATTTCATCCACAGCCTCACGGTTGGCGGCATCGTGCTCAAGAGTCAGTATGTTCTGTTCAAGGATGTCAACCTGCTGTGTAGCTTCCTGAAAAAAATCCGCAAGCAGTTCCTTGTTGTCGGGATCCAGATAGTCACTCATACGCTATAAATTGTGATATATCACAGGCTGTAAGTCAAGAAAGATTTTTTTAAGGCGTTCTTATTGACAACTTCAGTGAAATGGTTAAAGCTGATTTTCATGACGTTCATCGTCCTCGAAGAGTCAGTTTCCGTAAGACATCTTTTATGTTACCTGCTCCTCTCGCTGGGAATAAAGGGACTTCCCCATGAGTCAAAGGAAGAAGCCCTGAAAGACGTCAATTCCAGGCCGGACATAGGCGGCGCCATTATTGACATTGACAATAAAAAAATCAAGGGCCTTGAGTTCATAAAAGAACTCCAGGCAAGCGCCAAGGCCAGCCGCATCAAGATCATTGTCCACACCATACAGTCCCACAGGGACACAGTGACCTCCATGGCGGAAATGGGCGTGGAGGGTTTTCTGCTGAAGCCCTTCCATGAGGCTGAAACCTTCAAGAAACTGAAGAACATCATTTCCCACTTTGACAAATCAGAGACAAACCAGCGTAAGCACATCCGCGTGATACCCCATCCGGATGAGCTCATGCGCGTGCACTTCAAGGTCTCGGGACACCCGCAGCTGGTGAGCGGAAAAATCGTCAACATAAGCATGGGAGGCCTGGCCATCGAGCTTGTCACACCAGCTCCCGCAGAAATTGTTAAATCAGGCACAGCAATACCAAAAATCCAGTTCTCCCTCTTTGGCAGCGAGCTCTCACCCAATGGAGAGATAATCATGCGCAGGGACAGGCTTTTGGGCATCAGGTTCGAGAGCCTCTCCTCCGGGGACAGCATTCATCTCGCCAAATACATCTTTGACCGCGTTTCCCAGGACAAATAAAGCCGGTTTTTTCTCCATATAAGGGCTAAATTTACTTTTGAGGGAAAAAAAACCCGTCGATAGTTAATATGGAGGGCACTATCATGAAATCGAGACTCTTGATGCTTGTTCTGGGAGCATGTCTCCTCTTTTCCGGCTTTGGGGCCAATATCACAATCCCGAGCATAGAACTGGCCACCTACATACTTGGTATTGACCATGAAATGATCATGATCACGGATTCATCCATGGATTTTCTTATTGATGGCGGATACAAGTTTGGCGCCAAGATAACCCTTGGTGTGGATGGTTTTATTGCCCTTCCTGGCGATACAGCAACAGGCCCTGAGAAGGGAACAATAAATCTTCCCCTCTCATTAAAATACACTGAAATTATTGTCAGGGACCTTTTCGGAGTGCCACTTGACCTGAGTTATTTCATAGGCGAGGGTTCAAACCTCTGCTATGGTGACGAGTTCTCGCGACTCTTTGGCACACCTGTAATCCAGTCCGCCTTCACTCCCCCATTGTATATCAGCGATCCCCTGCTTTTTTATCAAAATCCAATTCTCAATTACAGGGGAATTCACAGGATCAACGGTAATGGAATCAAATTGCAGTACCATCCTCTTGAGGGAGGATTTGGTTTCGAGTGGTACCTGTATCAGGACCATAATTTCAGGGAAAGCTATGAGATTGAAACTGCAACAGGAATCATGAACCTCAACATGATTTTTCTTGACACAGGCTGGTATGCCTCTGACATGCGCTTCTTTCTGAACACGGAAATCTTCAAGATGGAAGTCTTCATCGGCGGTTCAATTGACTCCGGCAGTTTCCAGGGATGCTGGAGGGGCGGCGCGCTCTTTTTCTTCGGACTGGGGCCTGTTGACATCATGGCTGAGGTTGGATTGCCCACGCTCGACTTCGGCAACATAGGCGGACTCGAAATGTTCTATATACTCTACGAAATGCGCATACATGCCGGGCCCATCACCATCACTCCAACCATATTTTCACATCCTGCAACCTATCTGCAGCAGCCCAATATGGACAATACAGAACGCATTGACTTTGCGATGGACCTGTCTGTTTTTGATCCGCGCAAGGATTTCATCAGTTTCGGATTTGAGGGCGCAATGACGACCTTTTTTCTTTTCAGCATGGATGATCCACCATGGGTATTGTTCCTGAGCCCGCACATTACCTTTGCAACTCCTGGTGTTTCGTGGGAGATCAAACTCAGGACAACCCTGTGGGATTCCACCATGACATCATTTGATCCCCAGACCTTCATTACATCGATGCAGGGAGTCATGTCCATCAGGGCTGAACTTTAGATCAGAAAAAAAAGAATTTCTTACAGAGGGTGCTCCAATCGGAGACACCCTCTTTTTTTATCAGGAAAATTGACAGGATTAACATGATCTACAGTATGGATATTCAGTATGATCAATCTGAGTACAAAGCATTTTTATCGCCTTTCCTTGTCAATCCTGTAAATCCTGTCTG
>RPPD01000109.1 GCA_003818675.1 Spirochaetaceae bacterium | reverse complement strand
TCATTGGGTGCGAGGAAATCATAATCAAGAAGGCTCGCAAACCAGTATCAGTCCTTCGCAGGTATTCCAGCCACAATCCCAAACGTGTCCCTGGCGCCTTAAAAAACAAGATCAGGGTTTCCAAAGATTTTGACAAACTTCCAGACGACCTGGCGCAAGCCTTTGGGGTAAAAACCAAATGAATTGCATTATTGATACCCGCGTTCTTTTGTGGTGGTTATCCGATGATCCCCTTTTGCCCGGCAACTTGAGAAAGATAATAGAAAACACTGACAACATATGCTTTATCAGTGCCGTCTCCATATGGGAAATCAGCATAAAAAGCTCAATCGTAAAACTGGAAATTCCGGGCAAGTATCTGGATATCCTGCGTGATCAGGGATTTCATGATCTTCCCATCTATCTGGAACATGCAGACAATGTCGCCAAATTGCCCTTTCATCACCGTGATCCATTTGACCGCCTCATCATTGCGCAAGCGATGGTTGAAGAGCTTACCATTCTTACCACGGACGAGGTGATTCCACTGTATAAAGTGAAAACCTTGACAAAATAGAAGAATCAGACATGATTTCAATGATCCATTTTTTTCCTGCTCCTATGGAAAAAACAAAACAGATACGCTATATTTATTTGTAATATTTGAGTAAATTGGGAGCGGCTCTTTGTGCGCCTCCTACAGTCCCGTTGTTATCTATTATATAACCAAATCGTCGGAGGAAGAGATGAAAAAACTGCAGCCTGCCATCATTATAGCTATTACAATTGCACTGATTGTCACCGCGGCGTTTTTATCCTGCTCACAGAGCATAGAGGTTGACGCGGAGACTGTACCTGACCCACAATTCTCTCTCGCAGCAGGCCCTTACAATTCTCCACAGGATGTCAGTTTTACCTACCCCACCGATCCAACAATGATAATATACTATACGACTGATGGAAGTGACCCGGCAATTTCAGGAACCAGGACTGCATACACGGCCAACAGCGGAGCCACATTTGAAGTGAATGCAGTCAATGGCACTGTTACAACAGTCCGCGCAATAGCCACAAAAACGAGTTATGCAAATTCCGATGAAGTGAGCAGAAGATACGCCATTGTGTGGAAGGAGCTGACACCTTTAGATATAGCAATAAGCGATTTTGGGGTAACAGTAATAGACAGCAATATATATTTAATCGGTGGTTTTACAACTGTATATCAGGATACAGTGTATGAGTATAACACAATCACTAAAGATACTACTGAAAAATCTGCTACTTTTTCTACTGCAAGAAAAGATACCACAGCAATAACCATGAACGACTTGATTTATGCATTTGGAGGGAGAACATCCGGAGCAGCATTAAAAGAGCTGAAAGCTTCGAATTCCGGAATCTCCATCTGGACAGATATAGATACTGCTGACTTTACAGCTCGTTTTGCCATGGGCGCAGGAGAAATAGAATCTAAAGTATATGTAGTTGGGGGCCGTACAGTTATTACACCAGCAACTGCAACAAATATTACTCAAGTTTTTGATATTGCAGCTGCTGGGAGTGACAAATGGTCTGATGATGATAATATGGCTTATGCACGTTATTCCTTTGGCTATACAGTCTATAGCAAAAGGCTCTATATCATAGGTGGTTTCACCAGCACAAGCCAATCATCTAAATTTGAAGTTTTCGATCCTGCCCTTTCTTCTGGCTCAAGATGGTCAGATTTAGATGATATGCCAACCGCACGCAGCTCATTCGGTGCCGCTACTGTAAATGGCAAGATTTATGCTATTGGCGGAGCAACCTCTGCATCAACTATTTGTGACACAGTCGAAGAGTATGATATTTCAGCCAGCAGTTGGGCACTGTCACCAAAAACGCCAATGCCTGAAACCAGGAAGTCATTTGGCATCGCCGTAGTTAATGACAATATTTATATCTTAGGCGGATACAACGCTTCAGATAATGCCTGCAACACCGTATATATATATGATCCTGTTGAAGATCATATTTAAAACGTATTACTGTGCTTCAATGTTTCATTTAATACAAATATATGTAAGCTATTTCTCCATACACTCAAAAACAATTACTAAAGTGAAAAGATCCCATGATGTTCCCGCATCATATATTTTCCCATCCTGACGTATCATTTTAGCACGTTTCCATATTTTTAGTGTTGGTACAGGAGGCGCCCCTTCATTTACTGTTTCTGTATATAAATCATTATCTTCCTCTACATACATATTTCTGACTTCGGATCCGTCATTTGCAATTGCATATGAATATATTTTGTTTGTTGAATATGTTGTTAAAAGATATTGAAAGGAAACAGGGATATCATTAACAGTCTTTGTAGGATCTCCAGGAAACAGAAAATCCTTTACTGCCGGAGCAAGATCATATTTTATCCAACCACTACCTTCAATAATAATGTTAACAATATCAAATTCATGTTTAAAACAGATTCTACTATAATGATTGTGAACATTTAGTGCCGTAGTGGTTGCATAGTTACCTAAATTCAAATCAGTTATTTCTGCACAATCATGATCATGATTGGCAAGCGCATACCCGCTTACTAAAGCCTGCCCGGTGCCTGCATTTAAACTCACGGTTGATCCTGCAAATTTTATGCTTTTCGCCTTTGAGACAACATCCGCGTTGTCAAGGATATCATGAGTATGATTCGGGTGGGTATTTGCAGCACCGTCATGTGTAGTGATGGCATTGTTCACATCGCTCATTGTTACTCCACCGCTCCCTCCGTTGATGGTAATGGTGGCAACCGTACCGCTGGTTGTAACTGTCGCTCCTGTGAATTGCATCCGATGTGCATGCGGGAATGTGGCAGAACCCACGGTTCCCACTTCCACCAGGCACCTGTGCCTGAAGCAAATTCTGCAGAACGGCCATGGCCTGCACGGCCAGCAGCGGCAGCAGATGCAGCATTCCATGAGCCGTTCCATGAGCTCGTCCACGATCTTTTCAATTTCTTCGTCTGTAAGGGGATTCCGCTTAAAAACAGATCCTGACAGGAACTCCTCGAATCTGAACTGGCCGATTGGTCTGCCTGACTTCACATTCGAGATATCCGCGTCGCTCAAACGCAGTCTTTCCCTGAGGTAGGAAATGGATTTTTCTCCCGCCACTGAATCCCAATCCAGGCATTGCATGATTTCCCTCTCACTCCGGTTGCTTAAGGCTTGCACCGCCTGTATAAATTTTCCCCCGAGTTTTCCATTGTCCTCACTGAATGCGACAAAGAGGTTTGCCACATCATCCGGTACGTTCCATGGATTGCTCCCGCGCGCCGAAGGACGCACTACTGCTCCACCTGTTTTTCCTATTGGCCTTTTCACTATGATCTTCTTGACGATCTTTTTTACCACAACCCTTTTAATCAAGGGCTTTTTTGCAACTGGTTTCTTTGCCGCAATTTTTTTTGGAGCCGCTTTTTTGGCAGGCGCAGGCTTCTTCGCTGCCGCGGGTTTTTTTAATGCTGGTTTCTTTACAACTGTCTTTTTCTTTGTTGCAGCAGCTTTTTTTACGGGTTTCTTGGGATTTGACATGGCGGGATCTCCTTTTTGAAAACGGATAATTATTTATGGGAGTATTTTATATCGGCTTTGTTGTGCCTGCAAGCATTTTTTTAATAATTTTGACACTAGGCGATGATGAGAAAATCAGACAGGATTTACATGATCAACAGGATGGATTCACGGGATCAGTCCAAATTCCTGATCCGATCAATCTATTATCCTGTAAATCCTGTTTATCCTGTCAACCTTTCTCTTTCCGGATTATTCCAAAAAGGATCTACATGATCAACAGTATGGATTCACGGGATCAGTCCTGAAGCTATTCAACCAATTTCTTAAAATATCAATCCCGTTAATCCCGTCCACTTTTCTTCCCAGAATGAAAGCAGTGCAGAATTTAAATGGTCTTTAAGAAATAGATCAATCCAACTATCAAGAAAGGGGTTCATGTGGATTCGGACATTACTGCAAGAATTATCGGCTGCGCATATAATATTTTCAATGAAATTGGGTTTGGTTTTCTTGAATCTGTCTATTTGAAATGCATGATGATTGAACTTCAAAAACAGGGATTGAAAGCCATATCTCAATCTCCCATAGAAGTATATTATGGCGGAAAACTGGTCGGAGATTTTCTCGCTGATATCATTGTTGAGAATTCAATAATTATTGAATTGAAGTCTGTCAGCGCTCTCTCCAAAATGCATGAGGTTCAACTGGTCAATTATCTTACCGCAGCAAGAAAGGATACTGGTCTGCTTATAAATTTCGGAGAAAGGGGTGTTGAAATAAAAAGAAAAGTCAGGATATTGCCCCAATCATGTTGAGCCTTCCCTCGAATCCGATCCTTATCATCAATATCTCCTATCTTGTCAATCCTGTTTATCCTGTCCAAATCTCTCCTTCCGTATTAACACAGACAGGATTTACATGATCTACAGAATAGAATACCCGTTAAAATTCTTCGGCTTCCCCTTCCCTCGCATCCTGAATTTCGCTATACTGGATGCAGCGTTGCAAAGAAAGTTCCCGTATTTCTTCCTGGCGTTTTACATCACTCAATCAGGAGACTCACTATGACTTCCTTGAAGCGGAATGAAGTCTGGTTTGTTACGGGAAGCCAGCACCTCTATGGAGAGGAAACCCTCCGTCAAGTCCAGAAACATTCAGATGAAATCTCAAAGCACCTCTCTGAAAAACTGCCTGTGACTGTTGCGGTCAAACCCGTGCTCACAACACCGGAGGCAATCACAAAACTCTGCCAGGAAGCCAACATTTCCCCCGTGTGCGTTGGCATCATCACATGGATGCACACATTCTCCCCTGCCAAGATGTGGATCGCGGGACTTTCCCTTCTTTCAAGACCGGTTCTCCACCTGCACACCCAGTACAACAGGGACCTGCCCTGGGACTCCATTGACATGGACTTCATGAACTTGAACCAGTCCGCTCATGGTGACCGCGAATATGGTTTTATCCTGACGCGCCTGCGGCAGAACCGCAAAGTCGTAGCGGGTTATTGGCAGGATCCGGATGTCATCAAACGCATTGAAGTCTGGGCAAGGGCCGCGTGCGGCTGGGCTGACATGCAGGGAGCAAAATGCTGCCGCTTCGGAGACAACATGAGGGAAGTGGCAGTGACCGAAGGAGACAAGGTCGAGGCCCAAAAACAGTTTGGCTATTCTGTAAACGGTTATGGAGTTGGTGATCTCGCGGCAATCATCAACAAGGTGACAGATGCCGAGATTGACTCCTGTGTCCAAAAGTACCTTGCAGAGTACGAGACAACTTCCTCAATCAAAAAAGACGGGGCAAAAAATCCCTCGCTGCGCGAGTCAGCCAAAATAGAGTGCGGCATGCGCAATTTTATGGCGCTCGGCAATTTCAAGGCATTCACCACCACGTTTGAGGACCTCCACGGCCTGGGACAGCTTCCCGGGCTCGCGGTCCAGCGCCTGATGGCCGACGGCTTTGGATTTGGCGCTGAAGGAGACTGGAAAACAGCCATGCTCGTGCGCGCCATGAAGACCATGGCGCAGGGACTGCCAGGCGGCACCAGCTTCATGGAGGACTACACATATCATCTTGATCCTGTTGGCATGCGTGTCCTTGGCGCGCACATGCTTGAAGTGTGCCCGACAATTGCGGAGAAAAAACCATCGCTTGAAGTGCATCCCCTGGGAATCGGCGGCAAGGCTGATCCAGTCCGCCTCGTTTTTAATTGCGGACAGGGCGCAGGCATAAACGCTTCGATGATAGACATGGGAAACCGCTTCCGCCTAATAGTCAATGACGTAAAGGTTGCACCGCCCAAAAACCTGCCCAGGCTTCCGGTTGCGCGCGTGGTATGGGAGCCGATGCCCAATCTTCAGACAGGTGCCGCGGCATGGATCTATGCAGGCGGAGCGCACCACACGGGCTTTTCCATGGCGATTGACGCTGAATACATGGAAGACTTTGCGTCCATGGCTGACATTGAATTCATTCACATAGGCCGTGACACAGGTATTAAAGAGTTCATCAAGGAACTTCGCTGGAACGAGGCGTACTACTTATTGCGGAGAGGAATATAGGCTTAACCAACTGGCTGCGGATTTAACCTACAGGCTGCGCCGTCATGGTAAGTTTGCGCGCTTGTGTTTCCCTGTCAAAGACAAAATATTTGACAAACGAAATGCCCACCTTGTGTCCGAGCGAAGGTGCTTTTACAAGGCGCTGGCGGACGTGCAGGAGTTCATCTCCCCATTGCACGGTGATGTGAAACTTGCCGCCCATCGGCAAAGGCCGTATTGAGGTAATCTCCCCTCTCATTCCTGACGCGGCGCCAGAGCCTGTGTTATGGGCAAGATCCAGGACAATGTGCTCTGGCCGCACGCCGACTATGCTGTGCGGCAGACTTTCTTCCATGAGGTCTGCGTCAAATAAATTCACGGCAACAGCGTCATCGTCAAGGTCTAGAAACTCGGCCACAAACATGTTTGCCGGGTTCTCGTAGATATCGAGCATCTTCCCCACCTGCTCAATCCTGCCCTCGCTCATGATCACGAGGTTGTCCGCCAGAAGCGAAGCCTCCCTGTGATCATGCGTAACGTATACTGTTGTGACGTTGAAATGGTTCAGCAGCTTCTTCAGTTTTACGCGGTACTCGTCCCGCAGTTTCTGGTCTAAATTGCCAAAGGGTTCATCCAGAAGAAAAATGTTTGGTTCACGCGTGATGCATCTGCCTATTGCAACGCGCTGTTGCTCGCCTCCTGACAGCGTGGGCGGCCTTCTTGACAGCAGGTGCTTTATGTCCACGCCCAAAAGTTCCGCTGTCCGCTCGAAAAGTTCCTTTTTCTTTGTCTGCAATTCAGGTGTCTTTTTCCTGAAAAAAAAGAACGAGGTGATATTCATCTCTGCATCATGGCTTGGATACAAGGCATAGGTGTCAAAGACCATGCCGATCCGCCTGTCAGCGGGAATAAGATCATTCAGAGACTTATTGGCAAGATAGACAGCGCCATTGTCCTGAGCAATGAGTCCCGCGATAATTTTTAATATTGTGGATTTTCCACAGCCTGAAGGTCCGAGTATTACCGTGACCTTGCCATCCGTGCAGTGAAGCGCAAGATCGTAGATCAGG
>RPPD01000108.1 GCA_003818675.1 Spirochaetaceae bacterium | reverse complement strand
TTACGGCTTGATTGTATATATATCTGCAATCTTGCCTTCAGTCCCCTGCACCAACTCCACCTTGGTCTGCTGTGGGGTGACACTCAGGCGGAGATATCCGGGCGCGGGGAGAAAGGTCCCGTGCGTATAGCCGTATTCCGCGGCGCTCGCGGCGCTCATGGTCTGCGACCTGGCCAGGGACGGCTGTGGAACGCACTGGTAGATTATCCCGTCCTTCTCTTCCTTGGCGTAGAGGTGGTCGTGTCCATGAAAAACTATATCGACTTTGTATTTGACAAAGAGCGCGTGGATTGGCATTTCCCATCCCGGGCGTTTTGCCGCGAATCCATCAGTTCCGTCCGGATTCTTTCCGCCCCATTCAAACATCCCGGCATAATCGGCACCGCCACGCGCATCCTTGCCCATTCCTCCCACCAGGTTGTGTATAAAGACAAACCGGTATTTTGCCTGCGAGTTTTTCAGCACCGAGGCCAGCCAGTCATACTGGGCCTTGCCCAGTGTCCAGGACCAGTTGTCCGTGGCGGACTTGTTCGTGTTGATATACGGATCAAGGACAATGAAGAGCGCGTCACTCCATTCAAAGGCGTATATGGTATCGCGCAGGCCGGAGTACATGCTCCCGGCCGCGGGTGAGGGGTTTGGAAACCATGTACGCCTGATAGCGGCGGCCTGATCGCCCGAGGGCCTGGTTCCCGAAATCCTCCCGCCGTGTTCGCCGTCATGGTTTCCGATC
Source organism: Spirochaetaceae bacterium (assembly GCA_003818675.1). The sequence goes on along the minus strand of RPPD01000108.1, from coordinate 6,418 downwards.
ACCATGAAAAACGGGACAGAGCCGCCGATGTTGTCCCAATAGGAGCGCAGGAGCTTGTTGCGCTCGGTGTAACTCGCGGTGTCCGTTGCCAGTTTTTCCGCCATGGACGAATCGCCCAGGTCGATCATGAAATCCGGGTTGTCTTTGGCCATCAGGTTCAATTCGCTTTCGTAGACCTGCTGGCTTGAATTCTCGTCAAGGTGCGGATCAGCCTCAATGGTGAAAGTGAACGGGGTCCCCGCGGGTTTCCGCGTGACAAAATGGTTTGTCGTGGAGGCTGTAAATGACTGCGCGCCTTCGGCTGCTGTCATGAGTCTGTAATAGTAGGTCGTGGCGGGCTTTAATCCGGAGAGTACTTCCGTTGCTGTTGATCCGGCAGTGGCTTTATTTTCCTGCGTTCTTGAGCCCAGGCTGCCTGAGGCTGTTCCGTACTCGTAGTAGTAGCGAACGGCTTTGTCAAACGCCGTGCTCAGGGTGATTCCCGAGTCAGTGGGGCTTCCTATCAGCGTCAGGCCGTCAAGCGCGCCCGACATCCCGATGTTCACGATGCCGGAAGGGCTATTATCCCTGGAGTCCGCCGAACCCCGGTTGCCCCTGTCCTGGTTCTGCCTTCCCGTTCGCCCGGAATCCCCTTCGGTATCCTTGGGTCCTCCGCCGTATGCCGCAAACGCGGCAGTGTCATCGGTCTTTTTGAGAACAGTGACCTTGCCTGCGGAATCCACTGTGTACGAATAGACAATGCCGATGTCCTTGTTGTCGGGCATGCCCGCAACATACGGCCGGTGATAATCCACCCGGACATTCTGCGGAGAAACGCTTACTTGCAGAAAACCTGTGTTGATCTGGTTGTCGCCTCCCTCATAATAGGAGACATTGCTCTCCTGATCCGGTATCTTCTCGGCGGGCTTGGGCAGGGTCTGGTAGACGACGTCTCCCGCCTTTTCACGGGAAAAGATATGGTCATGGCCCTGGAAGAAGATCGTAACATGTGTGTCGTTCATGATTTGCTGGATGGATTTCGTCCATCCGGGCCGTTTTTCAGCGAGGAGGTTTTTACCCCGCTGGTCCTGTCCGCCCCATTCAAAGAGGCCGGCGACCTTGGCGCCTCCCCGGATGTTCCCGATCGCATGGTGTGCAAAGACAAACTTGTATTTTGCCGTGCTGGACTCAAGGGTCGCTTTGAACCACTTGTATTGCGCGTCGCCGATGGTCCAGTCCCACGAGTCGCGGGTCTGGGCAGGGTCCTTCAATGTATAACGATAGGGATCGAGTGCGACATAGAGCGTATCGCCCCAGGTAAATGCGTAGTAATTCTCCGGCTGGCCAATAAAGGGCTCGCTTGCGGTGTTGCCGGAATAAAAGCTGTCAGGTACGGGATTGGGATAGAACTGCTTGCGCGAGAGCGCGGAATACACGGACATGTTGTCCTTTGTGTTGTTCAACAGATAGCCGTACTCGCCCTCATGGTTCCCGATGACCAGGAAGAGGGGCGAACTCTGCGCCACCGCGGAGAGATACGGAAGCTGCTCGTAATAGATGCTATTGATAACGGAATATGGCGTGGCGGGATCCTTGTCGGCGAGGAATGTGTCTCCAAGATCAAAGAAGAAATCCGGTTTGAGAGCAGCCATGTCCGCCATGTCCTGGGCATACAGCGGTTTGTCCGCCTTGTTGAGCAGATGCGAATCCGACTGAATGACAAAGGTGTAGGGGCTGGAGCCGGTGCGCGCGGTTATGAAGGAGTGTTCAGGCGTTGTCTTCGCGACCCCGGCCGCGGTATAGCGCACGCGGTAATAGTAACGGCTGTCGGATTTCAGTCCTGAAAGAACGAACGTAGCCGGTGTTTCGCGGCTGGACTTGATTTCCACCGTCTTTTGTGTGTAGGAGCCGGAAGTGCTTCCATATTCTATAACGGCGGGAGAGCCTGCGGGGATGATCACGCGTGCGGCGATAGATGTCGTCGTCGGCCTGCCCAGAACGACATAGACGTCCTGGATCACCGATGACGGGGTGTTCCCCGCAGGGGTTTCCCAGCTGGAAACAGCCGCATTGTCGCGGCTGTTTCTGCCAGTTTGGCGTTCAGCAGACTGTCCCGGGTTTCGCTCCGCAGCATTGCCTCCGGCTGATGGTGTGTTTACGCAGGACAGAACCGATATCATCATTACAATAGAAACAAACAGTCTGAAAGCCTTCATGTGGACCTCCGTCTCACTTTGAAAATAAAATGCTCGTATCAGGTTCTGCGGGAGTCTTCACCGGGTCGGCATAGAGGTAAACCCCCTCGGGGAACACGTTCTGGTTGCGCAGTTTCACCAGCGCGTCCTTCTGGGTCTGTGTCAGGGTCTTGTAGACCGCGGCGAAGCGGGTGGCGTACAGGTATGAGAGCGCTCCGTCGAGTTCGCCGTAGCGGTGCGAGAGCTGCATGACCAGGGCTTTGTTCGCGGTTGTGCCTGCGAGAAATTTACGAAACTCGGTGGCGATTGTGCGCCTGATGGCGAGGATCTCGGTGAGCATCACCTGGAGGGGTTCCTTGATTCCGGTGATCTGGGCGCGCTGGCTGTCGGTGAGGAGGGCGAGCATGTTCACCCCGGCATCGCTGGTGAGGTCAATGGGGATGAAATAGTCGGAATGCCCGATGGCCGGATAGTCCTTCATGTAGAACCCGCCGAAGTAGGTGCCATGGCGTTCGGGGCAGAAATAGACGTCAGCTTCGATGCTGCCTGCGTACCAGCTGAAGAATTCGCTGACATAGGTCGAGTAGAGCACGTCCTGCTCGTGGGTCATGGATTTTTTGTCCGTCTGGTCCGGCATTTCCTTCCAGGTCGACGAATCGTTGAAGGCGAGCTTCTTGATTGCGGCAATCTGGGTCGCGGTGAGGCTTTTGGCAATGGCGCCATAGACTTCAGCCCGGCGATAGCTCAAGGTGCCGTCAAGGTCAAAGATGCCGGCGACGTAGTTTTTAACCGCGGTTTCGGACAGGGCCTTGTAGCCGGCCGGGATTGTTCCCTCGATATTTGCCCTGAATGCCTTGATGAGCACAAGGCGCTTTTCCGCGATCTGGCGGTAGATCCCCTCCTGTTCCCTGGCGAGCGCCAGAAACATGGCTTTTTGATCCGCGTTAAAGATGGAGAGCATGTTGTTCAGGATGTTGGTCAAAAACATCATGTTGTGACCGGCCTCGCTTGTGTCAATGTCGCGCATGTACTGGAAGCCGAAGTAATCGGCGACCTTGCCGGGGGGCAGGAAGGTGTCCGCGCCGTAGGTCCCGGTCATGAATGCGAGAGCGGAGAATGAGAGTGTGTGAAGCTGAGCCTTTTCGGAGACCGACTGCTCGATGGTGTAGTTCTCCACCGGTGTCCGGGGCTGTTGCTGCCCCTGGGGTTGCTGCGTTCCGCGTGGCACAGGAGGCTCCGCGAACAGAGATGTTGTGCAGAGGATCAGGATAGCGGTGGTAGCAATTTTAAAAACCGATATAAGGTGTCTGGCGTTCATAACAGCCTCCTTCAAGTATAAGATACCTATACCTGAAAACCTAATGTATTAATGTGATGGGAATGTGAGGAAGTAAAAGATTTTAAGAAGGGGATATACCGAAAGTATTTTGTTCCAGCCGGCCGCTACGCACCAAAATCATGCACGGTTGGCTGCCGGATACGGTGAACGCGTGTAAAGAAACTTTTGCGCGAAATATCTTATTATGCCGAGGAAAAACTTCCGAAATCGCGTCTTTTTGCTGACTTCAGAAAAATAATCCATGAGGGTTTTCCTTTGGAAGCGGAGGAGAGACTGGCTTCGCTGCGTGTCCATGAAGCCGCAGTGAAAACCGTTATGCCTGAAAGCATTCTCGGGCATGTGTTTATGTCCGAGGCCGAAGATGTCAAGCATTGCGGCCAGGTAATTTCTGTAGGTTGTCCTGCAGCGTTCACCCCCGGCGATATGTAGAGTCTCGCCGATGCTTTCCGGCACGGCAAGTGCGTTGGCAATCGCGAGTCCCGCGTCTGTGGTATCACAGATCTCAAGGGAGGTGGCAAGCGGTACATCAAACATGATCGGATCCATTTTTAATTTTTCTGCTGAAACAATATAGGACAGTCGCATAATTGTCCAGGAAAGACGGGAGGATCTTATCAACCGTTCGCATTCGATTTTATGGTGCGCATAATGGTCGTCCTCATTGGGTATTAACGGATCATCAATTTTGATAAATGGCGCAGCGAGTCTGTCGCCATATATGGCGATGGAGGACGAAAAAATCAAACGGCTGTCTGGGCAGAGTTCCTGCATTGCGTGGATGACATTTACTGTGCCTTCTACATTTACGCTACGGGCGAGTTCCGGCTTTTTATCAGCCAGGGGAGGGATGATTGCAGCCAGATGAACAACGGCATCCATGCCCCTGACTGCGGCCCTGACCTGTTCAAGGTTTGTAATATCGCCCCATGCATGTTGGGCTTTAAAGCGCATTCGACCTGCAAGGTGTTTGTTTTTTTTCGAGTAAAGGTCGAAGATCCGGACCTCGTGGCCCTGTGTTTCAAGTTCCCTTACGGCACTTCTGCCGACGATTCCATAGGCTCCTGTAACCAAAACATGCATATCACACCTCTATCATGAACGAATGCTCATTCATTATAAAATATACATGTTATCCTGATCGAGGTCAATACAAATATGCTATTCTTTTTCAATCGAGTCCAAAAGCGCCCATCGCTCAAATGCCCGGGCCAGTTCTTTTTCAATTTCCTCAAGCCGGTTCGTCGTGCGTATTACGTTTTCTTTCTTGGTATAGAAATCAGGCTGCGTCATCTCCACGTGGATTGCGGTCTGTTCGTGCTCCAGCTTTTCAATTTGGGCCGGCAGCACTGCGAGTTCCTTTCTCTCATTGAACGAAAGCTTGCGGGGTTTTTCCTTTTTCCGTTCAGCCGGCGGCGTTGGCTTTTTGATTTTATCGGGCAAGGTGCCGGAAGCCGCATTGCGGTCCCGGTAGTGTTCCCAGTCTGAAAAATCGCCTGCGAGCTGTATTACTTCGCCGGAATTTCCTGAAAACGCCATGAGACTGGTCACTACATTATTCAGGAATGCGCGGTCGTGTGAGATCAAGAGCAGGGTTCCCTTGAAATTGATGAGGAGTTCCTCAAGCAATTCCAGGGTTTCCACATCAAGATCATTTGTCGGTTCATCCATGACAAGGACATTGGCGGGCAGTGTGAAGAGCTTTGCCAAAAGCAGGCGGTTCTTTTCTCCTCCAGAAAGAAGGCTGACTGGACTGTCCGCGCGTTCGCGGGTAAAAAGAAAGTCTTGTAGATAGGAAAATATGTGCTTGTTCCTGCCATCATACATGACCATATCCCCGTTGGGCAGTACATTTTTGCGGACGGTTTTTTTAAGGTCAAGCTGTCCGCGCATCTGGTCAAAATAGGTTATGGACAGATTGGTTCCGCTGACAACGGTTCCGCTGTCAGGCGCGAGGTCAGACAGGAGGAGCCGTACAAGAGTTGTTTTGCCAGAGCCCACAGGGCCGATTATGCCGATTTTGTCGTTGCGGCAGATGATGGTGCTGAAAGTTTTAATAATTTTTTGGTCGCCGTAGCTGAAGGAAATGTTTTTTGCCTCGAGCACCAGTTTCCCTGATGCTCGCGCTTCGGCGAAGTTCAAATTGACATTTCCGGTGCGTTCGCGCCTCTGTGCCCGCTCTTCCCTCATTTTCTCCAGGGCTTTGACCCTTCCTTCATCCCTGGTGCGCCGCGCACGGATCCCCCTCCTGATCCAGACTTCCTCTTCCGCCAGTTTTTTGTCAAAGCGTTCCCAGTCTTTTTCTTCAGCATCAAGCACCAGGGCCTTTCGCTGCAAAAAGGTGTCATAGTCGCATGACCAGTCAACGAGACGGCCGCGGTCCAGTTCAATAATCCGTGTGGCGATTTTGCGCAACAGCGCGCGGTCATGCGTCACAAAAACCAATGTTGGACAATAGCGGAGAATGAAGTCCTCAAGCCAGAGAATTGAATCAAGGTCGAGATGGTTTGTCGGTTCATCCAGAAGCAGGACATCAGGTTCACAGACCAAGGCGCGGGCGAGAAGGACACGCCGTTTCTGGCCGCCTGACATGCGGGTGTACAGGGTTTCCGGATTAATTTGCATGCGCGTACACAGGGAATTGACCTGGTGCAGGGGGGTCCAACCATCCTGGTGGACATGTCGGGATGCATCCATCAATCCCGTTTCTATGATGGCCCGTGCCGTTCCTTCTATTATATCCGGAATGGTTTGTGGCAGAAATGAGATTATCACGTGTGGTTCTTTGGATACAGTGCCTTTGTCAGGCTGAAGGTCATTATTCATGACTGCCATGAGACTTGATTTGCCTGCGCCGTTTTTCCCCAGGAGACAAACACGCTGGTTTCTTTCTATCTGAAGAGTAATG
>RPPD01000107.1 GCA_003818675.1 Spirochaetaceae bacterium | reverse complement strand
TCGAGCAATTTTCTCGGCGCGCCATTGGGTTTGGCAAAGTCCCATTGCAGTTCACCCCTATACCCGACAATCTCGGCTATCAATTCTACCAAATCCCGGATCGCAACCTCGTCCCCGGTCCCGACATTCACTACCTCACCGATATCCTTGTAATCAAATCGTTCCATCAGGAAAATGACGGCATCTGCAAGGTCATCGATATACATGAACTCCCGTTTTGGACTGCCGTCTCCCCAATTAGTAATGTGAGGTGCATTTGCTTTTTTCGCGTCAAGAAGCTTCCTGATCAGCGCTGGCATAACGTGGGAGACGCTGAGGTCGAAATTGTCATTTGGCCCATACAGGTTTGTGGGCAAAACCGATATGAAATTAGTACCGTGTTGCTCATTGAAATATCTGCAAAGCTTGGTGGCAGATATTTTTGCGATCGCATATGGTTCACTTGTGGGCTCCACGGGACCCGTGAGAAGGTATTCCTCCTTCATGGGTTGGGGCGCGAGCCTGGGATACATGCAGGAAGAACCGAAATTGAGCAATTTCTTAACTCCGCCCGCAAAAGAAGCCTTTATGACATTCATTGTGATCGCCAGGTTATCATAGATGAAATCCGCACCATAGGTGGAATTTGCCATAATGCCGCCGACGCGCGCAGCCGCCAAAAACACGTATTCCGGCTGTTCGTCACTGAAAAACCGGTTTACCGCATTCTGATCGCGCAAATCCAGTTCCTGTTTCGAACGCGTCAGGATGTTATCGTAGCCCAAATCCTGCAGCTTGCGGACAATGGCTGTTCCGACCATGCCCTTGTGTCCTGCAATATATATTTTCGCGTTTTTGCGCATACTGTTCCCTCCAATGGGTATTCAACTTTCGAGGAGTTTTCTCCGCAGCCGCGTTTTCGTGATCCGGCCCATATGCCCCTTCACATCTGGGCTGAATTTTTGTGCAACCATATCGAGGTAAACAGGATTTTCAAAATAGGAATGAAAGGCCTCGTCACGGAAACAAAGGACCTCCTTTGGCGTCAAATGCTTGGTCGGCAGGGGAACAATCTCATAGGAATGCTGGGAAAAACCATGCCATTGCGAGGGCAGCGGCCATTTGTTTTCCAGGGCGATTCCATACAATTGCGAACCTGGATATGCCATGGCGCAGTAAAAATTTGCGAATTCGCAATTGAGTTCCATGGCCAGGTCCAATGTTTCCTGCATTGTCTCCAAAGTGTCGTCCGGCAGGCCGAAGATGTAATTCCCTATCACATTAATTCCCGCATCCCGGATCATCCCGACCACCTGCTGGATGTCTTTGACACGCATTTTTTTGGATGCTCCGTCCCTGACATCGGGATTGGCGGATTCGATTCCCAAAGCCAGCCAATTGACCCCGGCCTTTTTTAAAAGAGGCAGGTTTTCCGGCTTTACCGTATCGACCCGGGCATATGCCCACATGTTCAGGTCATAGCCCTGTTCGACAATGCGATCCAGGATTTCCATATAATGTTTTTCGTGCAATACAAACAATTCATCGATGATCTTCAGGTTTTTCACATTATAATTCCGCACGAGCAGGCCGATTTCTTCCAATACAATGTCCGGGCTCCTGTACCGGATTCCCGGCTTGCCAAAGGGAGCGTTTATGCAGCAAAAGACACAGGAATACGGGCAGCCAAGACTCGTATAGATCGCGGCATAAGGCTGTCGGGCCTGGATGTTTTGGAAACAATGCCAGTTATGGGCCCTGTATTTTTCCATTGGCAACAGGTCCCAGGCCCCGATAGGCAAAATATCATCCAGATTGTTTCTGACAGGTTCCTGCGGCAGGCTCATGACCCTGCCTTCCTCAAAATACCAGAGGCCGGGGATGGAGGAATAAGACGGTTTTGAAGCACTGATCTCTTCCAATAACCGACGCAGTGTTTCATGCCCCTCACCTTTGATCACAAAGTCAACGGCTTCTTCCCGTAAGGTTTGTTCGGGGAGTGCGGACGGGTGCAGACCACCCATGGCGATCTTGCAATTGGTCGCATTGCGTATGGCCTGGCAGATTTTCCCGGCTATGGTCATATTCTGCGTGGAAGCTGAAGGTTGAGACCCATACACGATAACAGCCGCCAATTTGGGATCAAGATCCGCGACACGCATGGCCGTTTCCTCAGGTGTGATATTCAGGGCATTGGAATCGATTATCTGCACATTGTAATGATTCTTCCGGAGAAACGCAGCGAGAACGACAATCCAGAAGGGAGGTTCGATTGCGGCGATATCATCGCCCAGATTCTGGAAGACCTGCCTTCGGTCACCCGGATTTATGAAAACTATATCTGTTTTACGGTTCATTACCTTTCATCTCCCCCGTTTATCAAATATTCTTTTTGTCAGGGAAATGATGCTCTCGTCATCAAGCCCGTTGAGCGCATAAAGTTCTTCCCTGCTGCCCATTTCAAATGTGTAGCGGTCAGGGAAACCCAAATGTGTCAATTCTGTTCTGGAGCCTCTTGAGTTATAGAGATTGTCGATGAGGCAATCCAGGCCGCCCTTGCCCACAAATCCCTCTTCCAAAGTGATGATGTGTTCGTAATGTTTGAGAGAATCATACAGTTTTTCCCCGTGAACAGGCTTCAATAAAACCACGTCCACGATGCCCACAGACAACCCCTCTTGCTTCAATTTTTCAATTACGCCCAGGGCCTTATGAGTCATGAATCCTGTGGTTACGAAACAAACACAATCTGCCCTTGCGATCTCGATAAACCCGTCACTGAAAGCCCCTGGAGCCGCATTGGGATAAATCTGGGGCAGTGGCTTGGCGTCGAAACGCAGATACTTCGGTTTTTTTTCAGTCAGTGTGTAGTCGACGCACGCCTCCGCCAGTTTCCAGTCACTGGGGGAAATAACAGTAAAATGCGGCAATACGCGCATAATGCTCAGGTCTTCCAGGCAATGGTGGGTTGGACCGGTCACATCATAACTGATGCCGGCACCGACACCAACCAGATTGACGTTTAGTTCCTTCACTTGCGCATGAAGCGAAAGGTTAACCCTGATCTGTTCATAGGCCCTCATAGTCAGAAATGGAGCAATGGCGTAGGTATAAACCGTGAATCCCTCCAGGGCCAAACCCATGGAGATGTTGATCAAATTCTGTTCCGCTATGCCAACATTAATGAAACGGTCAGAAAAATGGCTTTTTATATCATCCAGTTTAGGCGCCCCAAAGTCGGCCGAAACAAGAAAAATATCCCGGTTATATTGCATTTTTGCATATAATGCCTCAAGGAAACCGTCGCGCATGGTCTTTGTCATTATGCTTACTCTTTCCTCCAATTTCGGATGATCTCCCCTATCTGTTCCGGCGGAACGTTTTTGATATGGCAGAGCGAATCATTCTCGAGTGCGGGTATTCCCTTGCCCTTGATGGTATTCGCGATGACAACCCGCGGGAAACGGGATTCCTCATGCTTGAGCCGAAACATCAATTTGTACACATCCTCAAGGTTATGCCCGTTTACGCAATGGGCCTCCCATTTGAACGCCTGGAACTTTGCGGAATAGGGCTCCAGATCGATAATGTTTCTGCAATAATCCAGCATACTGACCTTGTTCGCATCTACCACCAGGATCAGATTGCCGAGACAATGTTCGCCGGCAAACATAATGGCTTCCCAAACAGCGCCTTCAAACAATTCACCATCCCCAGCCATTACAAAGACTTTTTCTTCCGCCTTCCTGCACTGCAAGGCTGTCGCCATTCCGCACGCCACGCCCAGCCCATGTCCGAGCGAACCGTTTGTTGTCTCATATCCTGGAATGATGCAGTCCGGTATTGCTCCCAGTATGGACCCCCGGGAAGCGACATGGCCAAGCTGTTCAGCGGGGAAAAATCCAAGATCAGCCAATATGGGATACAAAGCGATCGAACCATGGACCTTGCTGACAATAAACCTGTCCCGTTTTTCCCAACGCGGATTGCTGGCATTAAAGTTCAGGATGCCGCCGTAATACAGAGCCACCAGGACCTCGATGCAGGAAAGCGACGAGGCGATTCGCGTGCCTTGTGCTATCCTGTGGATCTCCAGGGTTTGTTCCCTGACGAACCGGACTTTTTCCAGAAGGTATTCAGCTTTGTTGCCGATCCAGTCATCGCCCACAGCTCCCCCTTTCATACATTGGCGTATTTGTTGTTGGAGATAATTCGATAAGCTTTTATCAATTCCTGTATTCCCATTTCCAGGGACACGAGAGGTTTATAACCGGTGTTCTCTATTTTATCGTTGGAAACAATGTAGTTGCGTCTATCTGGATCTTCCCCCACATCGGATTCCATAAAAACAAAATCCGGAACCTGCTCCTTGATTTTTGCGCACAATTCGAGCTTGGACAGATTTGCGCTGGATAATCCGAGATTATAGGCTTGATTTTTCATAGTCTCAAAATTGTCAATGCCGTGAATAAAAGCACGCGCTACATCCCTTATATGAATGTAATTCCGTTTGAAATCACCTTCAAACACGATGATATACCTGTCTTTGACAGCGCGATATGTGAAATCGTTGACCAGGAGATCCAGCCGCATACGCGGGGAAACGCCGAATACAGTCGCCAGCCGAAGGCTTATGGAATTGCCGCGTTCCAAAATAAGGTTTTCCGCTTCCATCTTTGTTTTTCCATATAATGATATGGGATTTAGTGGTGTTGTTTCTGTGCAGAAAATATTGTCCTTGCCAATACCATAGCCGCTGTTTGTATTCGGGAACAGGACGCGCTGTCCGTCAGCAAGCAAACCCATCAGGGTGGCTATGGCTCCCCTATTAATGGATTCTGCACCTGTTTTGTCCTTGTTGCAAAGTCCGACCCCGACCAATGCTGCCAGAGGTATGATGATATCAGTTTTCTTCAGCAATGGTTTGAGAATGCCGGCTTCTCGTGCATCCCCCCTGACGATCTCGAAATTGTCATAATGACAACAGTCCAGCAGGGAATTTTGGTTAAAGTAAAAAGTATCCAATACGGTTACTTGATGCCCAAGTTTCAATAATTCCGGGACAAGAATGGAACCGATATAACCGGCTCCGCCTGTGACTAAAATATTGTATTTCATACTCATTCCTTCATCCTATATTGTTTTAAGAACCTCATGCAGGTATTCAATTTTATCCTTTATATCATAGGAGAAATTGCCCACAAAAAAACCGTTATCATGCACTATGTCCGCATTCGTTGACTTTGCACAGACATAATCATAATACTTGATAACATCATGCCGCAAAAAACATCCTCCAGTTATTATGCGATGCTCTATCCCGGCTTCCTTGAGCTTCAGGAGCACCTTCTTCCTGTCCAATTTTGCCTCGGGATTGAGGATCATGGTGAAGCAGAACCAGGAACTTTCGCCTGTCTCCTGCTGCAGGATGAATCGCTCATCACCGGTGAAGAGCTTCCGGAAATGCAGCGCATTTTCCCGCCGTATTTCAACGAACTTGTCCAATTTATCAAGTTGCTTCAGGCCAAGCGCCCCCTGTATTTCTGTGGGCCTGACATTATAGCCTGGAAGAATGAACCTGTAGGCCTCAAAAAAATCATCCGCCTGGCGCTTGAAAATGGGGCTGTCCTCGTCCTGGTCACGCACCCAGCCATGATTTCGTACAGCCTTGAACAAATTGTACATTTCCTTGTCGTCCGTGAGCACCAGCCCGCCTTCCATGGTTGATATATGATGGGAATAAAACGTGCTGAAAGTATTCACAAAACCAAACGTGCCAGTATACCTGCCGTTGAATCTCGCACCCATAGATTCGCAGTTATCTTCAAAAAGTAAAATGCCGTTCTTTTCGCAAATTTCAATAATCTCATCAAATTTGCACGGATTGCCCAAAATACTGACGGCCACGATCATTTTGGTTTTGCGTGTAACCGCCTTCCTTAATTCCTCCATGTCGAAGTTGAGAGTTTTCAGATCCACATCCACGAACTTCAGCTTGAGACCGTATTGCTGCAGTGGATGATATGTGGTCGCCCATGAGACACAGGGCACAATAACCTCATCGCCGCGCTCCAGCGGCTTTTCTTTCTTATAAAAAAGTGAAGCCACCGCGATTAAATTCGCGGAAGAACCAGAATTGACCATCGCGGCATATTTAACGCCGAAATGGCGGGCAAACTCTTCCTCGAATTCCTTTACCTTGCCGTTCATGGTGAATCTGCCGCTCTTTATTACATCCTGTATGGATTCAATCTCTTCATCTCCCCATGTATGGGAGGTCAATTCATACTTCATCCCTAAAATACTCCTTTCCCGGCACTCTCATTTTAATTGAAAAAATCCGGGTTATATACAATGATCTCTGATCCAGTATACGTGAATTTAAAGGGAACATGCAGGTAGTCGGAAAGGGCATCCTTGACCTTATTCTGGTATTCTGGTTCCACATAAAAAAGCATGAACCCTCCCCCACCCGCACCGAGTACTTTCCCGCCTATCGCACCATTCTTGACAGCGGCATCATATATGGCTTCTATCTCCGGGTTGGTGATTTTATTTGACAGGCACTTTTTCAATTTCCAGCTTTCATGCAGCAAGCGCCCGAACTGAACAAAATCACCGCTTTTTGATACCAATATTTCCTGCGCTTCATCCGCGAACTCCTTCATTCGGCACAGCAATTCCTTATTCTTTTGCGTGTTGTTGATTTGTTCACACGCGATATCGGAGGCATTTCTGGCCAATCCTGTGTATATAAGCATGAATTTTTTTTCAAACATCCCCCTCGCGCTATCCTGCATTATGATTGGTTCCACGATTATTTCACCGTTTTGCAGGAATTCAATGGTATTCAATCCCCCACATGCAGCCCAAACCTGATCCTGGGATCCTACGTTTTCCCGGATAAGGGTTTGCTCTATGTGTATTGCTTGCTCATAGAGCTGTTTCTTCGAGATGATCCTGCCATTCAGAGCATACAATATTTTCAGAAGGCCAACCGTAAATGCCGAGCTTGATCCCATGCCCGAACGGGCCGGTATGTCACCATCATGATGAATCTCCAGACCCTGCGAAATATTCATATATCGCAGGGTCTCACGCACAGATGGGTGAACGATCTCGTCAACGGATTTCACGTTTTCTATCATGGAATAAACAATCCTGAATTTATG
>RPPD01000106.1 GCA_003818675.1 Spirochaetaceae bacterium | reverse complement strand
TGATTTGTCTGGCGCCAATGGGGCTCATTCTATGGCAGCCTGACATGGGAACAGCTCTCGTGTTCATACCGATTTTTTTTGCCATGGCATGGATAGCCGGAACAAAAAAACGCTACATACTCTTTGTTTTTCTCGCGGGTTTTTTCATGATAGTACTGTCCATGATTCCAGAATTCCAGAAACTCTTTTTCAGGACACAGATACCATTCCTCTCAATTTTCACCGAAGACTCATACATGATTATCTTCATTTTACTGATCATTGTGGTCGGCGTCATAGGAATGCTTGGCTATATATTCCTGCGTGATCGCATTTTCTACTGGGTCATGTATGTCGCAGGGGTCCTTGTCTCATCATCCATCGGTTCAATCATTGTCAGGCATGTTTTCGAGGACTATTCCACACCAAAGATCCGCCTGATCATCTTTTTAAACCCTTATGTTGATGACAAGAAATGGGGTTGGCATATCATTAATTCCATAACAGCTGTGGGTTCTGGAGGGATCTGGGGCAAGGGATTTCTTGGCGGCACACAGAGCAAACTCAAATATGTTCCCGAGCAGAGTACGGATTTTATATTCTCCATTATTTCCGAGGAACTCGGGCTTTTAGGCGGATTTATAATACTTGTGCTTTATTTTTTGATTTTTCACAGAAGCATCAATATAATAAAAAACACGTCAGACAACTATGCGCATTTGATTGGTGCAGGAATCATTACCATGTTTCTCTATCACTGCATCATCAACATCGGAATGACCATGGGACTGATGCCCATTACGGGAATCCCTCTCTTTTTCCTTTCTTATGGCGGTTCGTCACTTCTGACCGGGCTTATCAGCATTGGTATAATCCTGAATATATACTACAGAAGGTACAGTTAAATAATGCAGATAATCCCAGAACGGGACTTGCGTGAAATACTCCTGTCAGTTGAAAAACCTGGAGCTTACACTGGCGGAGAAACCGGAATCCAGATAAAAAGCGGAGTACTCAAAGTAGCCATTTCATATCCTGACCTTTATGAAATCGGAATGTCAAATCTTGCTGTTAAGCTGCTCTACAGCACCCTAAACTCCATACCAGGTGTTCAATGCGAGCGTGTATTTGCACCTGCGCGTGATTTTGAAAAGGAATTGCGAATCCATGGCATCCCGCTTTATTCGCTTGAGTCAGGGATCCCGCTCTCTGAGTTTGATATAATTGGATTTTCACTCGGCTATGAGCTCTGCGCTACAAATATGCTCGCCATGCTTGAATGCGGTGGTGTGCCATTCTCACAACAGCAGAGAGGGGAGGAGGGGCCTCTTGTTCTGGGAGGCGGTCCCGGGCTTGCAAATCCCCAGCCTTTTGCAGACTTTTTTGACTGTATATATTTCGGAGAATCAGATACCTGGCTTGTCGATTCTTTTACCAGACTTGTACAGTTAAAAAAATCAGGAGGCAAGAAAAAGGATTTTATCTCCCTTCTTGAATCATATGAAGCAATATGGAGTGGCAGAAAATCAGAGACTGGTAAAATAAAGGCCATGGCTGGATTGTGGAGTAATTTCGGTACAGCTGATCTGTCATATGATTTTCCAGTTGCCAATATCAAGACAGCCCAGGACCATGGAGTCGTGGAAATAATGCGGGGTTGTCCCAATGGTTGCAGGTTCTGCAATGCCGGATTCATTTACAGGCCGTTTCGGGCCAAACCATTAAAGCAGATATGCAGGGAAGTCTTTGATAATGTCTTCCGCCGCGGATTCCGCGAGATATCGCTGCTCTCTCTTTCATCAGGAGATTACCCGCAGATTGAAACGCTTATACGGATGCTCAACAGAGACTACAGTGCTTTTGGTGTTTCATTCTCCCTGCCATCCCTTCGAGTAGATACGCTTGCCCTGGAGCTCTTCAGGGAAATAAAGACAGTCCGAAAAAGCGGCCTGACCTTTGCGGTGGAGACACCTGTAAAGGATTGCCAGGACAGACTGAACAAGCCAGTCTCCATTGAAAAAACAATAGCACTGCTGCGGGAGGCCAAATTACAGGGATGGAAACAGGCCAAGTTCTATTTCATGCTTGGTCTTCCAGGATTCACTGATAATGACGATACGGAAGAAATCATCAACTGTCTTCTGGATATCCAAAGAAAGACAAACATGTACCTGAGCGTGAATGTATCAGCTTTTGTGCCAAAGGCGCATACGCCCTTCCAATGGTGCGGCCAGATTACAGAGGAACAGACTTTTTCACGCATTGCAATTCTCTCACGGAGTCTGCCAAAAAAGAACTTTAAATTCTCGTACCATTCGGCTTTTCAATCATTTCTTGAGGGAATGATAGGCCGGGGTGACATCCGTGTTGGCAAGCTCATCGAATCCGCATACTTAAAGGGTGCGAGGTTTGATGCCTGGGAGGATCAAATTGACAGGAACCTCTGGGAAAGTGTTCTTGATAATGCGGGTTTTGATGTTCGCAAGGAAACCTACAGTGCAAGAAATATTGAGGAAACACTTCCCTGGGATTCTGTCTCCTTTAGAGTATCAAGAGTTACCCTGAAGAAAGAATATGAAAAGTCGATGTCCGGTTCTTTGAGTCCTTTATGTCGTGAGCAATGCGACTCTGCATGTGGAGCGTGCACAAGCAATATCAAGGTCAGAACAGATGTTGGTGCTGAAGAAATCCAGGATCCTGGTATTGATACACAGACAGCAATTATTTTAAAGGCAAAGGAAATAATACAGGAACAGGGAACTTACCAGGTTCTGTTCTCATTTGAAAAAACAGGGAAAGCTGCTTTCCTGTCACATCTGAATATAATGACTATTTTTGAAAGAACCTTTTTACGTGCTGGTTTTTTTCCAAGAATGACAGAAGGTTTTAATCCAAAACCTCATCTTGAGTTTGCCCATCCACTTTCACTTGGATACCAGTCATTTTGCGAAATTGCCAGGATAACGCTCTATAACTTTGATATAACACATTCCTTTGTCAGTGAATGCAACAGGGAACTTCCAGAAGGCCTGAAAATTATAGATGCAAAGCTTCTCAAACCTTATCATACAGGTGATAAGAAAATCGCTCTCATGTCTGTCTATTGGGGCAGTGATTATAAAATTACAGGTAAAAATCGCGAATTGAATGATAAAGTATTTTCTCATTATGACAACATTTTAATCCATGATATAACTCATTCTCCAGATGAGAATATATCCATATTTATCAGGCTCAAGAATACAAACAACAAGAGTGGATCTTTAAAGGGAATACTTAAAGATCTTTTTAATGATGAAGAATTTATAATACATACATATGTGACGAGATTGATGACATTTGCAAAAGGCAATAATGAAGACACATATTCCAATTACTTCAGGCTCCTGATATAAGAATAGCCATATTATAGTAGACAGAATATATATTATAGGAAGTTGTTTAAGCGTTATTATTCAGTATTTTTTAAACAACAAATAATTGAATAACATGCCTTTCGACATATTCATTAAATCATTTTATTCTCGTATGTTTATTATTCCTTGAAGTTTCTAAATCAGATCGGCAGGTGTACCCTATGGGTAAAATTAAAGAGATGCTATTTGGCAGAAAAATTGATGGCACGAGAATCGTCCCGATTGTTATAAAGATTGTCATGCTGTTTTCAGTATTACTTCTTGTCTCGAATGTCTTTTCAAACTACATAAACCTTGTAATAAACCAGGGACAGCAGATGCGCCTGTTGAAGATGCTTCTGGTAAAGGATCTGCGCGAGATATATACCTTTGCAGGAAACCAGTACACCATTTACTCCATACAGGGTGGATATGACGAGTCCATAAAGGCAATTGAAGCAAAAGGTTTATCCGATTTTTCAGGTGATGATTCCTTCGATAATTCACTATGTCTCGCCATAAAACCCGACGGATCCCTCCTCTTCCATGTGTACAAGTATGAACATATAGTCGCGCCACATGAGGACCTGGCCGGGATTACTGCCGAAATACTGACCCCTGTCAAAGGTGCAGAACCCAAATTAGAGGGAACCATAAACTTCTGGTTTGCAGGCAAAAACTACTTTGGCGTTTACAAATACAACACAAACTGGGACGCATGGTTTTTACGTGCAGAAGAGCTTTCCGACTTTAACTCGGCATCATGGACCATATTCATGATTATTACTGCAATAATCGTTTTGATTACGGCAGGAACCCTTATTCTGGGTATATTCCTCATAAACCACATACTCCGATATATCAGGGTCATCACAAAGGGTGTGATGCACATGCAGCAAAGACAGCAACTTGACCTCATGGACCTGGATAAAGCCCCGAATGACGAAATAACATATATGGGACTGTCCATGAACGCCCTCTCCTTCACGATTGACAACCTGCTATCGATTTTCAGGAAATTCGTCACACAGGATGTTGCTGACAAGGCATACAGGGAAAAGGAAATCAGGCTCGAGGGTGAATCCCAGGATCTGACAATTCTGTTCTCAGACATCAGGGGTTTCACCAGGATGACCGAGGTCCTTGGAACAGACATTATCACACTCTTGAACCTCCACTACGACAAGGCCATCTCGCATATCCATGATTGCAACGGCATAGTCAACTCCATCATCGGTGACGCGCTTCTTGCAATCTTCGGCGCATTTGCCGAGGTGCCTGTAAACAAGTCCGTATCCTCAATAAGGGCTGCATACGCGCTTCAGGATGTTGCATCTGCAATGCGCGTTGAAATGATGAAGCGCAGGGATGAACTGGTAAAAAAGCGCGGTGCACTTACTGCTGCCGAGGAGGAAATCTACCGCGCTGTGCTCATAGACATTGGTGTGGGAATTGACGGCGGCGAAGTCTTTTACGGCAACATCGGTTCCACCGAGCGCATGACCAACACGGTCATTGGGGACAATGTGAACGCCGCCTCCAGGCTTGAGGGCCTGACGCGCATTTACAGGGTGCCTGTAATTTGTTCACGCTATGTCAAAGATGATGTGGAAAAAAATACAGAGAACTTCGAGTTTGACTTTCTGCACCTGGACCGGATTGCAGTCAAGGGGAAAAAGAAGCACACTGATATATACTGGCCCATGCTCCATGCCACTGTTGACAAGGCCCTCCAGAAAGACATTCTGCTATTTGCACAGGCAAGAGACAGTTACTTCAAGGGTGACTGGAAGGAAGCCGGAAAATATTTTACAAAATGCAAACTGCCAGTGACGGAGGTGTTCATTACAAGAATGAAATCCGCACAGATAAAATCAGGGGCATGCCCCAAGGACTGGGATGGAACATGGAAACTAGAAAGCAAATAACAGATTCGCGGGATAGAACAAAGCTTGAGGCTGAAAGCAAAAAGATGTTTTTGCGCGTATCCCTGCAGAAGGAAATTGATTCTGCCATGCACACCTTTGACATATCAGAGGAAATGGCCAAAGCCAGAAAAAACAGGAGCCCCAGGGTCTTTATAACGGTCATGCTCTTCATCCTGGGACTTGGTGCAATCGCAGTCGGGATCACCTTTTTTATACAGTACTACTCAACCTCCATACCCATAAATATAAGCGATTTTGAATACCTCGCCTTCAGGGATCTTCTGGATACAATCAAGCGTTACGACCGGGAAATAGAAGCTTCCACGCAACAGATGGCAGATCTCAAATCAGAACGTGACACACGCCTGCAGGTCATCCGGGACCGTACCACACGGGCATTGGAACTCGTGGACCTGTCCGGGGTTTCTGCAGAGGAACGCACGATAAGATCAAATGAGCTGTCAAGGATTGAACGCAGGGACATCCAGCGCATCCAGGACGAGTATTCTCTCAAAATCACGGAAGCCCTTGAAACACGAAATAAAGCCCGGGAACAGCTTGACAAGTATGACCAGCGCCAGCTTGAAGAGGTCCGCAGGCGTGAACGGCTTTTGGGAAGCCAGCGGGCGGCATTTGACGCTGAGATGAAAACAAGGATGGATTATTATGAAAAACGGATAAGGGAACTGCAGTCCAATTATGCCAGTGACATAGTTTTTTTAAAGGAACACCAGTCAGGGCTTCGCAATATCATGGAAAACAACTACAAAAGGCAGATAGAGGAACTCATCCTCAAATACAATCCCATTTTCCAGTCAAACGAGCTTGTCACAATTCTAAAGGAAACCCAATCCAGAAGCATCACTGACGCTGCCTACAAGACAAATGATGATACCTTCGTACGTTACGGACTTCTTTCTGATGATGAACAAATGGCTCTGGACAAGATCCTGCAGGAGTTTACGCTTATAATCAAAACACTGAGGGATATCGATTACAAGAATTCGATCCCGCCTTCCCTGAAGCTTATTGACGCAGCCCGCGTCACCATAATTAACAGCTATACTTCAATGTCCAGACGTCTTGAACAACGCGAGCAGGAACGCTCACGCCTGACTGCAACTCCATCGCCACAGCCAGAACCGCTTGCAACTACAGGTGAACTGGAGCAGCATTACATGTATGCAATCAACACCCTGGCGGCATTAAACGGAACCCAGGGATATGTAATAGACGCCAGAGATACATCACATATCCTGCTTTTTATGCAATTTGGCCACACGTTAAATGCAGGGGACCGTGTGACAATAGCAAGAGAAGACAACGCTGAAGTGGCTATACTGCGGATAATTTCTGCAGATAAGGAAATATACGCGACTCTTGAAAGAAAACTGACTGACAAATACCCTGTTACGCCCTTTGATCGCGTCACCATTGTCAAATAGAACAATGTCAAAGGAAAAATGTGGTTGACAAAAGCCATAATATGGGATTAATTATATATATATGAATAAATGCTTGGGACTTCGGTCAGAAAGATCAATATACTCGCTCTTAAGCATTATTATTATTGTACTCCTTCCCTACCGCGCAAGCCCGGAGGAATAGGTTACCGACCTTGATGGTACGAAGCCGTTCTCCCCGGGGAACGGCTTCTTTTTTATGCTGACAGTAAAAAACCGGGTATTACAGGAGGAAGTTTGATGAAAAGCGGCGCATCAATGATTGTTGAAGCCCTGAAGGCCGAGGGAGTAGATACTGTATTCGGTTTTCCAGGGGGTGTCGTCATCCCTCTCTTTGATGTTCTGTACAGCGAACCGTCCATCCACCTGGTGCTCACGCGCCACGAACAGGCAGCTGTACACGCGGCAGACGGGTATGCCCGCTCTAC
>RPPD01000105.1 GCA_003818675.1 Spirochaetaceae bacterium | reverse complement strand
ATATAAAACACCAATAGTCTGCATTTTCTTGACTTCGCACATCCTCTGTCTTATTCTTAATTCAAAGGGGCAAAGCATGAAATCCCAGGACTTTATGAGCGGGATATCGGAATACTTCAGCAGACCTCCCCAGGAACTCCAGATTTTTTTAATCTGCCTGGCTGTATTTATTACCATCTTGATCTTGTCAGCAGTAATACAGAGGCTTTCTGAAAAAGCAAAACTTGCGAAGATTCTGGAGATAAAATACAATAATGCACTCCACCGTTTTGAGCTTTCGGAAGATGAAAGACGGCTTGTGGAATCTCTCGCACAATTCCTGAAAAACAGGGATAAAAAGTATCTGCTGTTTGAAAACCAGCAGCTTTTCAATCATTGTTTGTTCCAGCTCAGGATTAATACTACAGTGCCAAAGGAACCACTTGGCACACTCATGAACAAGCTCAAGTTCAAGATCACTGATTCCTTCCACGATCCTGTTTCAAGCCGCCAGCTCCCTGCAGGCAAACCCGTGCTTTTGATTACCGACGACGGCAAAAAGCTTCCTGCTCTTGTTGAAGAAGTGACGCAGAAATCTCTTGTACTCTCCATAGATCCGCATGCACACGCACCAGTAGTTGGAACCGATCTTTCCGTTTTTACAAACAATGACCGCGGACTCGTAACGTTTATTGCCATGGTCGGTAACGTGCGCGAAAACATAATATCCCTCACTCACTCGGACCATCTCAAGTCCATCCAGCGCAGGGCAAATTTCCGCAAACAGGTCACTGTCCCCATCTACATAAAGCGCGAGGGGGCCGATATGCCCGTGCTCAAGTCAGAAATATTGGATCTATCAGCCGGCGGCATGTCAGTGAAAAATCCGTCGCTCTCCTTCACACGCGGGGATGACTGCAAGATTTCATTTGCCCCTGATACTAAACTGGAGTTTGACCTTTATGGAGAGATCATCCGTGTTTCAAAGGGTGGAAACATATTGCACATTAGATTCGGACACTTCCCTGAGGCCATGGAAGACGAGATCATCAGGTTTCTTAATAAAAAGCGCGAGGAATCGGACGGGCCGCCAAGTTAATACACTCGGCGAATGCAATATATTGATAAGAAAAGCAAATTCAAATACAGTCTTTCAGAGAGGTACTTTAATGGAATTCAAAACCCTTGCAGTATTCATGTTTTTTATCATTTTATCCATGACTTCTCCAAATGCATTTATTTTTGCAGATTCCTGGACAAATCCCTCAATTTCAAAGATACGTTTTGATTTTACTGTCGCCAAAGACGGTTCTGGTTCACACATGACAGTACAGGAAGCTGTAACTGCGGCTCCGGACAATTCCGGCAAGCGCATCTACGTACTTGTCAAGGCCGGAACCTACAGGGAAGTGATCACTGTTCCTGCCACCAAGCCCAATATCTGCCTCATAGGCGAGGATGCCTCCAAAACAATCCTTACCTTTGACAACTACTCGGGCAGGAAAAAACCGGCGTATTAACGCTGGTCGAGGCGACAGCTTAATACACTCGGTGGCGTTCTTTACCCTTTTAGCACTCCCAGTGGCAAAAGTCTTACCGCAGGCGTCACCAGGTCAGCCTCGTCCCTGATCACACTCCTGATGTCCTTGTAGGCCAGGGGCGCCTCCTCAAGATCAAAAAGGTCCCCATGCTTTTTTTTCATGCGGCCGGCCACGCGGTGAAAGCCGTCATAGACAATTCCCTGCATTGCCTTGCGGCATTCCTCCACTGAAAGATTCCTGCAAGCATCCATCCTGCCCATTTTCCTGCCAGCCCCATGCGAGCAGGACATGAAGGATTCCGGGTTGCCCTTGCCTGTGACAATATAGCTCTCTGTCCCCATGCTCCCGGGAATAATCCCGGTCTCGGCTTTTTTTGCGCTGGTAGCGCCCTTGCGGTGCACCCAGACATTTTTTCCGAAATGAGTCTCCAGGGCCGCATAATTGTGGTGGATATTGGCCTCAAATGTGAACTCAACATCACCAATCGAAATACAGACTGCGTCCTTTAAAACCTCCATCATAATTCTGCGGTTCTCTCTCGCGTATGAAAGCGCAAACCCCATGTCCCTGATGTAGGCGGCGCCATCGTCACTTTCCGTTTCCAGAAAGGCAAGGTCTCGCGACGGAATGTCCTGGCGCATCTTCCCGTTTTGCGCTTGCGCGGTCTTGTGGTACACAGCTGCTATTCTGTAGCCAAGATTTCTGGATCCTGAATGAAGCATCAGCCAAAGGAATCCGTCATCCCCTTTCTGAAGCTCAATGAAATGATTCCCACCCCCCAATGTGCCAAGGTTTCGCCGGGCAAGATCCCAGCAGGCTGAATCACACCATGCAGGGCTGAGAGTCCTGCCAGGTACAAATTCTGCACGGTCAGGATATTCATCAAAACCCTGCCATGCCACCGAATGCCTGTGTGCATGCCCCTCGCCAAGGGGAATTCTTGTTCTGGCCTGATTCAATATCTGCCTGATTATTTTTTCATCAACACTTTCTGCCGGGATATTGGTCCTTACCGCGCCCATGCCGCAACCTATGTCCACGCCCACAGCATTTGGAATTATCGCATCCATGCAGGCGATCACCCCTCCTATCGGCATGCCATAACCCTGGTGGCAGTCAGGCATGAGGGCCACATGACGGAAGACCCTGGAATGCCTCGCGAGGTCTCCTGCCTGCGCGAGCGCGCCCGGCTCAACATTTGCGCACCAGGATTTTATTGGAACGCGGAACCCCTCTTCTTTTTTCTCCCACTCCATTTTTCCAATGTACGGGTTTTTACATCTTTTTACAATGATTTACAGGCATGTGACACAACCAACAGGCAAATAACCGTATACTTCTTGCAGGAGACACGCTTAAAAGGTATCATGGGAAACGAGATGGTAAAACAGGGTTTTCTTTCATTCGTCCGCAGGCACTTCAGACTTGTGCTGGTGACGCTTTTCGCGCTTGTGATTTTTATCCCTGGCAGCGTCCTCGGTTTTCTCGCGTTTCGCGCGCTTGAGCGGGAAGAGGCCTTCCTGGAAAAAACCCTGTCGGTCTCCATGTCTGCCGAGGTTTCCAATTCCGCGTCATTGATCCAGCAGGAACTCACGGCAATTGAGGATGAACTGGACAAAGCCCTGGCCTTTCCTGAGACTTTCAAGCCTTTTCCACTTCAGTCGGCCCGCCGCGATGATCAATCTCTAGTTGACCTGATCTTTGCCGTGTCATCCAGGGGTGAAGTTCTCTGGCCTGACGCGTCAAAGAACCTCACTGCAAACGAGAAGACATTCCTCGCAGCAAACGCCGCTGTTCTTAAGGGCAATGTCTCCGTGCCTATTGTAAAAAACGTGGCCTATGAATATCGCGAACTCGCAAACACCACTCAATTCGCAACAGATCGTGAAAAGGAGCGCGCAGCTTCCGCCCCGTCCGTCCAGACCCAGACAACGCAAACAGAAGCGATCCCGGAGACGTCTGAAAAGCGCGAGGATTCCTTTGGCTATTTCAGGAAAGACATCCAGCCATCAGTCGCAGAATCCCAAACACGGGAGAAGGATTTCTCCCAAAGTCGTCCTGATGACGTGAGTCGGGCACAAGACCTGGATATTGCTTCTGCCGGATTGATAGAGGAAAAAACCTCTGGAGCAACGGATGCAGTCTCTGGCGCAGCCGCTGACCAGAGGAGCGTAACAACCAGCCCTTCATCCACAGTAAAAAAGGCAATGGTTCCACAGAGCCAGGATGAATCATCCGTATCAATGGGAAGGAGCCTGTATACCGAGGAGAAGACAAAACAGGAAGCTCTTAATGCCTTTGAACTCAACCCATCAGTCAGGGAAAGAGTCTACGAACAGGCCGAAGAAGAAGGCGCGCAGATACTCCAGCGCACAGTTACAGTCGGGCAGAACAAACCCGCGGAAGTCACGGAAGAACGATCAGTGCACATTTTGGCTTCGGGCACATTCGCGGAAATCACAGCGGGTAAAAAGCGCGGTCTTTTTGCCCGCATCGATGGCGATCGCTTCACTGTTCTCTTCTGGAAAAAAAGCAGCGAAGGCAACATAATCGGATGCGTTGTCAACATGGATGCAATCCGGAGCCGCATCATCAAAATACTTCCTGTACCGCGTACAGACACACGATTGCTTTTGGTCCTTGATGAAAACGCCTTGCCTCTTTCACCAATGCAGGACACAGACCCTGATCTTCGATTTCCTTTTGTGGCAAAGGAAATCTCCGAAACTCTTCCGCGCTGGGAAGCCGCGGCCTATTTTCTGGATCCCGGCTTTATAGAGGAACGCGCCCAGGCCACCACCTCAACACTCTGGATCATCATCAGCTGCCTGCTTTTATTCCTTCTTGCAGGAGGCATCATAATCATTGTCTTTCTCATGGGCGAGATACGCATGGCAGAACAGAAAACGAGCTTTGTCGCCAATGTCAGCCATGAACTCAAAACCCCGCTCACATCCATCCGCCTCTTCGCTGAAATGCTTGCGACCGGAGTGCGTGTGGCCCGGGAAAAACAGAACGAGTATCTGGGCCTCATGCTCTCCGAAACAGAGCGGCTCTCAAGGCTCATCGCCAATGTGCTGGATTTTCAGGCCATGTCAGGCAACCGCAAGCGTTACCAGATGCAGAATGCCGACCTTGTCACAACAGTCCGCGATGTTGTTGAGGCCGAAAGGCTCCGTCTTGAGAAGGAAAGCTTCTTTGTGAGCTTTTCATCACGCGTGAAAAAACTCACCTGTACTTTTTGCCCTGAATCCATAACCCGCGTTATCATCAACCTCATCTCCAATGCGGAAAAATATGCTGAAACGGGAAAAGCCATTGATGTGTCTGTTTCGCGTGAAGCAAAGGCCGCAGTTGTAACAGTCGCGGACCGCGGACCGGGCATACCATCATGGGCCACAAAAAAGATTTTCAAGGCCTTTTACAGAATTGATGATTCAATCAATACAAAAACTCAAGGGTCAGGCCTGGGCCTGGCCATTGTCAACAGAATTGTCCGTGACCACAACGGGAGCATCCGCGTTCTTGAACGCGAAGGCGGCGGAAGTATTTTCCAGTTTTCAATTCCGCTCTCCACAAACAGACTCAATTCCGGCAAGAGGTGATACATGGCACACCAGTTAATTTTGATAGCAGAAGACGATACAACAATTCTCCGCGGACTTACTGACCTTCTGTCAAGCGAGGGCTTTTTGGTTGTAACCGCACGCAATGGAAACGAGGCATTGGCAGCCTATGGCAAAAAAAAGCCTGACCTCATTGTGCTGGATCTTATGATGCCTGAAAAATCAGGATATGATGTCTGCCGTGAGATCCGAAAGGAAGATGAGGCGACACCAATTCTCATGCTCACGGCCAAAGGCGAGGAGATGGACAAGGTGATAGGTCTTGAACTTGGCGCGGATGACTATATTGTAAAACCATTTGGCATAAAGGAACTCATGGCCCGCGTGCGCGCTCATCTGCGCAGGGTGAACCAGGCGGGAAAACAGACAAAGAGTGCAAAGAAAAACGACAAGCCCTTTTCATTTGGTGAAATAACCGTTGACCCCAAAACATTTACATTCAAAAAAGGGAAAAATGAACAAAAGCTCTCCGCGCGCGAGATATTTCTGCTGCAATACATGTACAATCATACTTCCGAGATTCTTGACCGCAATGTCCTTCTTGACGAAGTCTGGGGCATCCAGTATGGCGGCACAACCCGCACGCTCGACCAGCACATAGCCAAGTTAAGGCAGAAGATCGAGGATGACCCTGCCAAACCCAGGCACATACTCACTGTTCACACCGTGGGATACAAGTTTGAGAAATAAAAAAAGCCCGACCGCATTTTTCTGCGGCCGGGCCAAACAACAATAAAATCCAAGCTTATGGGACCGCTACAAAATCACTATCACCATAATACAAGGTCATGTCCCCATCAACTTCAACAGTATCAAAACCCAAGCCGCCGAGCGTATAGTCACCTGAGTCCATAACTACATCTCCATCGACATCAATATAAAGCATGACATAGTAGGTTTCTCCTGCCTCCCCAGAAAACGGGAGAAATGTGCTTGAGTCAAGCGCGAGAATACTTGCGTCTCCCGTCAAAAATGTGTCCGACCCGCCAGCAACCGGATTAAAGCCTGAGTCTGTCACAATCAGATACAATGTAACACCATCAGCTACCAGAACGTCGTTGGCAATAGCTGAAATTGTCCCGTCAATAAACAGTTCACAGGATGAAAGCCCGGCAAATACCGCAAGAGCGGATAATGCCAAAAAGATAATGCGTACAAAATTCTTCATCGTATTTCCTCCTAATAAAATGATTATTATCATTATTATACAGCAATATCTTCAATAAAGCTCAAGTTTCCACGGGTTTTTGCATAAAAAACCTATCTTACGATACCCAGTATTATTTCCTTTTTGTTTCTCCAGATGCGCAATATCATGTCTCCCTTGCTCCTGTCATTAAGCGCGCGGTAGAAATCAAGCGTGCTCCCGGCCTGGGTGTCATTGATTTTCATGACAATGTCTCCAGCTTTAAGTCCTGCAGCTTCAGCCTGGGAACCCTGGGTTACAAATGATACGAACATTCCTGCGACAGTGTGAGGCACATCCAGCCGCTTGCGGATATCGTCATTCATGCGCACGGCTGTAAATCCAGGCCAGACCGAGGTATTGGAACGCACCTTGTCCTCGGAATCGCGTGCAACAAGCGTGACCCGCACGGTCATTTCCTTTTTATCGCGGATTATCTGGAACGTCACCGCCCTGTTTGGAGGCAGATTACCCACTATGCGTGTCAAATGGTTTGCGTCATTGATATTGGTGTTGTCAACACGGATGATGTAATCTCCGGGAATAATCCCGTCCCTGTCCGCGGGTGATCCCTTGTAGACAGAAATTACCATGGTGCCTTTTTTGCCCTTGATGCCCAGATCCTCCGCAACTCCGGGAAAAGCCTGGTCTGTCGGGTCATCGATCCCCACGCCGAGCCATCCATACTCAACGCGTCCCTTGGAAAGGAAATCTTCCATGACCTTTTTGATATTGTTGATGGGAATTGCAAAACCCACACCCGCGCTTGCCCCGGTCTGGGAAGCAATCCATGTGTTGATGCCGATGATCTCCCCGCGCACATTCAACAGGGCGCCGCCCGAGTTGCCCGGGTTGATGTCCGCATCTGTCTGTATATACTGGTTATAGGCAGCTATCCCTGAGCCTGCT
>RPPD01000104.1 GCA_003818675.1 Spirochaetaceae bacterium | reverse complement strand
GCTATCAGGAATTGCCCGCCTATGTCACCGGAGAGGTGCGGGTCAGGTCCTCCGATCGAGTTGCTTGAGTTCCACCTGGATTCATCGCTCAACAACAATCTTCGCGGCACTAAAAAAGGTTTTTGTGAAAATATTGAGGAGGTAAAAAATGAAAAAAACACATGTTCCATTTTGGTTGTCTGCGGTTTTCTACTGCTCATGGGAGGATGCCCGCTGGATTTGGGTGCAGGGAGCAATCCCGACGCCACACCTTTATTGGAGCCTGGTGCCTTTACAATGAATAACGGCGTCATCGACATTGCCAACATTGTGCTCCCTCAATTTATTCCTCCGCAACCCTGGGGCCGGGATTATACAGCCGACGCGGATTTTGACGGGAACGGTCCGAAAGTGAGCATTGATGTATCCATCCGGATAAAACCGGGGACTGGAGAATTATGGGCTGATGTGAGCATGTCAGCGAAAGAAACCGCGCCCGATTGGACGGAGGCAAAGGGAGCAACGACTTTTTTCATACTCAGGCACGACCGGCCGCTGACGATTGCGGCTCCACAGGCCAGGACATATCATTTTGAATATACGGACACCAATCACGACGATGATATGGACAAAGGCGACGCGGCGGGACCGGTCAAAAAGCTGGTGATCGTCGGCGATACCAGGGGTTATGAGGCCGGGACAAAAACCGGGGTGACGGTCTTTTTGAATAAAATCACCCTGGAGGAAATCGGGACGCCTCCCACAACGCCGCCAGCTTGCACAATAAATCTTAGCGTCGACCAGTCACAATCCACAGCGCGTCCTGTTTTCAACTGGAACAAGTGCCCGGATTGCATCAGCTATTGGCTGCACGTCGTCAAAAATTCTCCGAACGCGTCAAACCCGGCTGTTGTGGATGTGGGCGGCCTGACTGGGGATTCATACCAGCCGACGACCGATCTCCAGCCGGGGACCTATTACGCACGGCTGAAAGGCGTCACCGGCGGCACCAACGGACGCTGGACGGGATTCCAGGAATTCACGGTTGAATCAACAACCACTCCCTGCAGTCTCGATCTGGCGGTTGATTCCGGCGTTTCGGACATTCGCCCGGTTTTCAGCTGGAACCAATGCCCGTCATACGCAAAATACTGGCTTTATGTGGTCAAAGGTTCTCCGGATGCCTCAAGCCCGTGCGTGATCGACGCCCGGGATCTTGCCGGGAGCTCTTATCAGCCGAACAAGGATCTGGACGGGGGTACCTATTACGCAAAACTGAAAGGTGTCACCGGTTACGGCACCGAAGGCGAATGGACAGGGTATAAGGAGTTCGTCGTTTATCCCCGATATACGCTCTCAGTCATGTATACCTGCTTTACGGGTGACGGAACCATGTATGAATACACCGAAACCTCTACCAATTTCAGGGCGGACAGTGTCTTTAATCTTTCCGCACCGGAAGTCGTTTCCCCGGGCTCTCCCATACCGGATCTTCATTTCCAGTCCTGGAGCATTTCTGGCACGGCGAGTATCGACGATGTGTCTGCCGCCTCGACAATGATAAGAAATTTCGGTTCTGATGTATCGGTGAAGACCATTTATTATTAGGTGTCAGGGGACGTGATGAACATCATCTGCCTTAGGGTTTGATGATTTCTGCGGGGCTGTCAACAAGGGCAGCCCCGCTCAATCCACGAATGCGCTCTTGCACCCGTAACTCCCATGATAGCCCTGGGTATCGGTACTGATCCACCGGTAAAGTGTCATCACCCGTGCCCAGGTAATTTCCGCAAGCTCCAGATACCGCGAGGTCGGATAGATCGTGCCCCAGAACCTCCCTCTCTCCCCGCCGGGGAAAATGCTTTCCAGGTGAAGGTCCCGAAACACGATCCAGGCGCGCTGCGCGTTCCGCATGGCCTCGACAAACTCAGTATTCGCGGTGTATTCACCCATGATCCTGGCATATACGATATTGAGCGTGTCGTCGGCGCGATGATATTCCCGGGCCGCGGCTGCATTCATCTCCGTCTGGGTTTCCGCGCTGTCAATACCGGTCATGTCGATACAGAACGTCTCAGGATCAAGAGCCGGTCCAGCGGTAACCGGCGCCAGCACGCACAGAATCCACACGATGGCGAATATGGTCGTTTGCATGTTACCTCCACGGTGAGGGTCGTCATCACACAGGCAAATATATCACCGGTTTCACCCGGGCGCCAGAATTCGTGGAGACAACGTCAAGTATCTTTAGCACGCATCGAGATTGCCGCAAAGCATATCGAAGGTATTCATACCTGCTGTTCCTCATTGGGTTTATCTTCCGCAAGGAGCTTGTTTATAAGTTCCATCCTGTTTTGGCAGCCAGCCTTCCTGTAAATGTTATAAAGGTGATTATCTATAGTACGAGTGGAAATATCGAGGGAAGCGCTTATTTCTTTATTTTGCAGGCCCTCATAAACGAGTTTGATTATATGCTGCTCACGTTTGCTAAAGCCAAAAGCATTCATCCTCGCGTTAAGGCGCTCTTCCCCCTGCAGGTACCTTGTGCGCTCCTTGAATACCGCCTGGATCACTTTGTCAAGGGCCTCACCTCTCACTTGTTTCGTTTTCTGGCTCACAAAGTCAAGCAAAGACTGGATTTTGGCTTCCAATACACCAAGACTGAAGAGCGGTTTGGAAATGATATCGATAACGCCTTCTGAAAGACTTTTTAATTTCTCAACAGGTGAAGAAATGGCAGTGAGAAAAATAACCGGGACATCAATAAACTCCGGCAGCTGTTTCAGCTCATTAAAAAAAGCATAGCCGTCCATAGTGTCCATCATAATGTCGGAAATAACAAGATCTGGTTTGGGAATTAATTCTATTTTGCACAATGCATCTTTGCCATTCACAGCACCATATACATTATATTTTTTCCCGAGGTTAGTCAGGAGAACATGCAGGAGATCCCGGTTATCCTCAACAACCAAAATTGTAGATAGGGATGCGTTGTGCTTGGCTGTCGGAAACATCGCCGGTTCAAGGGATATATCAACAGGATGAGACAACTGAAAGAAATTTCCTGTTTTTTTTGGTTTCTTCGCGCCCTGCCTGGCCAGGCTTAACTTAACGGTGATTTCTGTTATCCAGGGAGCCTGGAGTTTACCCTGCAAGTTTCCCTTCAGGCAGCTTGTCACCGTGATTTTACCCTTCAACTCTTCGACGATTTGCCGAACAATGTTCAGGCCCATCCCGATACCGTTGGTTCTGGTGTTCTTTCGGGTTATCTGGAAAAATGGTTCAAAAAGATGCTTTTGATCTTCTGAAGAAATGCCAATACCCGTATCGCGTACAGCAAGAAACACAGATTGCCCTATAGCGGTGAGTTTGGCTTCAACCTGTCCGCCCGGTTCTGTGTATTTGAAGGCATTATCGAGAAGATTGTTGATTATTCTTTCAACTGCACCAGGATCTGCAGCGATTACCACTTTGTCATTGATTTGTCCTTTCAGTTTGAGCTGTTTTTTATCAGCAAGAGATTGAAAGAGGATAAGCTTCTCGTGCAGCAACCAGGAAACATCGGTTTCCTGGTTATGATCAAAATGTTTCCGACTGCTCAGAAGCTTTTCATAATCCAGATAATTCACCATGTCTCGTTGCAGTTTGGAAAGGTTCCGCCTGATAATATCCAAATTTGCATTTTTATTTGCCGATTCCATGTATTGTTCCAAACAACTTGCGATAAGTGTGATTGGAGTTTTTATTTCATGCGTGAAGTTAATGAAAAACAGTTCCTTCTTCTTTTGAAGTTCTTCAAGCTCTTTGTTTGATCGGCTCAACTCTTCTGCTTTCCTCTTTAATTCCGATTTTGCCCTTTCATGCTCGTTCATGAGCTTGATTGCCCAAAACGAGTGGCTTATTTGAGAGGATATTGCCGGATAGCAAACTCCATAATTCCTGTCAATTTTTAAAACAAGTATTCCAATATGATGTTCAAGGTAGTACAGCGGCGCAACAAAATAATTCATTCTTTCTGAGCGATTCTTGTATTTTTCCGGGAATAACAGAGCTGTCGGGAAAATCAAACCCGGCGAATCAATATTGATCCTTTTTTTGTTTTTGAATGCAAATATCAATTGGGATGTTGAGAAATCTCCTTTATTGTGATAAAAAGAGATGTATCCTTCTTCCAAACCCATTTGGGAAAATTGCTCGAAAATTATATTCAGTAATTGCGGAACACTTGCTGCAGATGCAATGGCCTGATTGAAGGCATTTACTCTCCTGGAAACCAATTCCTTTTCTTCAAGCTCGCTATACTGTGCCCGGTTTATATATTCACCGAGAAGCTCCTGAGCATCAAACAACAACGGCACGACATATTTCATGTTTATATTACTCGTATATGTCTGAAAAACAGTTTGAATAATGTACAGGACAATACTCCAATCTTCAGGCTCAAGGTCTGCAGAGCTGCTTTTTACTATTTCCTTGAAATTTGACAAAAATGCATTTGTGGATATCGTTTCGGGATTTTCATATAAACAATCGATAATCTTTTCTATTAATTTACTGTTGATTGCGATATTTTGCACGGAACACTCATCAAGAATTATTCCTGTAATTGACTCTTTATCATGTTTGGGTTTTATTGATTTGTTTTCAATCTCATTATGCTCTGTATATATCTTTACGGCCCTGTGCAGAGGGCTGGAATAGCAGCCACAGGAGCGCCTGAAGTGGATATGCGAATGTACTTTTGTCTTTTTTGGAATATCTTTCCCCTGGAGCAAATCATAAACCAGATGAATTGCTTTTCTGACGATTTTATTCTGGGGATGAGGAATACTTGTTAATGGGGCATCCAACACCTTTACTTCCGGATAATCATCATAGCCGGTAATTGCAATATCTTCAGGAATACGAATACCGCGAGATTCAAGCTCGGAATATGCGCCAACTGCAAGACGGTCGTTTGAAGCGACAATAGCATCAAACTGCAACTTCTTATCGTCGAGGAAACTGACAACTGCTCTCCGTCCTGAAGCTCGACCATCCCTGCTATTCCATTCCAGCGGTCTGGATATATATTCCGGGTTAACGTGTATATTATTCTTTTTCAATGTGTCCTTATATGCCCGAAGCCGATCCTGAGCCGTTTTTACATCTGCCGGGCCCTGTAAAAAGACTATTTTATTTCTGCCATGAACTTTAATTAAATGATCAACTACAGCGGCAATATCCGTATAGCTGTCTGGTACGACGCTTGGCAGTCCATTCAACAGGGCTCCCGAGCTTACGATCGGTAAATCTCTGAATGGATGTATTAATTTATAGAAATCCTCTTCATTCTCAAGATAACTTAAAAAACCTGGTGTCGAAATTACAACTCCGTCAATACTTCTTTTATCAATTAACTGGAATATCTTGTTTCCTTCTGCTTCAAATCCTTCTGGTACACTGAGTCTTCCGTGACGGCACCATAATAGATTCATATCCAGCTTTTCAAAAATATCAAGGATTGTTCTGAAAGAGAATATCGCACCCAAAAAAGGAATTATCGGATTTGAGAAATATGCAATTGTGAAACGCTTATTTCGCCCCATATGGTTTTTACTGGATACACAGTCATATAATATAACAGAGGGACGAATGCTACACAACAGATCATAATATCACAATAACTATATTCAATAATAATTATATTCTGCTAACTATAATAGAATATTTCTGCAGAGGAAACCTAAGCAGTATTACCTATTCAGGAATGAGTAAGATTACCCATTGCTTCCAAGCAACTGCTATTGGAAACTAAGCTGTATTTTATACACAGGAGGTATGAAAATGATGATTAAAAGACAACAAAATGGTTTTCGTTTCCTGCTAACCGGATTGATGCTTCTGGTGCTGATAGTGGCGGGCTGCTCAATGCCCGGCAGCGGCAATGAAGCGGATACGGTTCAGGTATCTGCGGAGGATGAACGGGCACTTCTGGCGACTGCAACTGCAAAGCAGGTCGCCTGCGGGGAGGGTCACAGCATGGTACTGATGAGCGACGGCACTCTCTGGGCTACCGGCGATAATCAATTTGGCCAGCTGGGCACCGGAGATTGGACCAACAGAAACACCTTTACGCAGGTATTGAGTGGCGTCAAAGCAGTGGCGTGCGGATGGACCGACACCCTGGTTTTAAAAACCGACGGCACGGTTTGGGGTGCTGGCGAAAACATCCATGGTGAGCTTGGCACCGGAAATCGGTGGGAAACTGGCAGTTTTACCCAGGCGAAGAAGGAAGACGGTACTCCAATAACTTCTGTTGTCTCCATTGCCATTTGCGGTTATCACAGCCTGGTTGTAAGAAGCACCGGCAGTCTGTATGCTGCCGGCCATAATGGGTATGGCGAGATTGGCCTTGGAGATATTGATTGGGTCGAAAAGTTTACCAAGGTTACAAACATGAGTAATATCAAATCGGTGGCTTGCGGAAAGTTTTTCAGCCTGGCTTTGGATAAATCCAACAACCTTTACGGTACGGGTGAAAAGCCTCCTATCGGCGCCGGCGATGGATCTCAAAACAGATTCAGCAAGGTGAGAAGCAGCGTCAAATCGATGGCATGCGGAGAATATTTCAGCATGGCCGTAGGCACGAACAACACTATTTATGCCACCGGCAATAATGATGTTGGCCAGTTTGGCAATGGAACTAACACGAGCACAAACAGCTTTATACAGGTAAAAACTTTAATGAGTCCCGTCGCATGCGGGGAATGGCACAGCCTGGCTCTACGATATGGAACCGGCAGTCTTTATACTGCCGGCTTTAATGGGTATGGTCAGCTCGGCCTTGGTCATACCGAAAACGTATCCACCTTTACAAAGGTAATAGATAGCGGTGTGACTTCCATTGCGGGCGGATATTATCACAGCCTGGCCGTGAAGGGCGGTAAACTGTATGGCAGCGGCTCAGGTGCCGCCATCGGTAATAAGTATGTCAATTCAACAATATTTATTCCGATAACCATAGGATCTTAAAGAACTATCATGAATGCGGATTGGAACGCCGGGCCCTCATGCGCCCATGGATTTAAACTAAAGCGGCGTGAGTGCTATGGGAAACAATCCTCTAAGCGTGTTTTAATAATCTGCCCGTGATTTCTGGATCCCGGGCAGATAGTTTTATATAAAAAGTATCCAGAACGAAAAGTATTGATTAAAGGAGGACAAAATGAAGCTTGAAGGTACCCGGTTCCTGATAACCGGATTGGTTTTGCTTGTCCTGAT